>NZ_LOKU01000008.1:0-171721 GCF_002211295.1 Rhizobium sp. N122
GCATGGAGATCCGCGGCGTGCCGAAGGAGGAGCGGGCCAAGGCGATCAAGCAGGTCTCCGACATGCTGCAGATCGGCCATCTGCTCGACCGCAAGCCGAGCCAGCTCTCCGGCGGCCAGCGCCAGCGTGTTGCCATGGGCCGGGCTTTGGTGCGCAATCCGCAGGTCTTCCTGTTCGACGAGCCGCTCTCCAATCTCGATGCCAAGCTGCGCGTCGACATGCGCACCGAGATCAAACGGCTGCATCAGCGCATGGGCACCACCTTCGTCTATGTCACCCACGACCAGATCGAGGCGATGACGCTGGCGACCAAGATCGCCGTGCTGAAGGACGGGGTGCTGCAGCAGTTCGGCACGCCGGCCGAGATCTATAACAGCCCGGCCAATCTCTTCGTCGCCGACTTCATGGGATCGCCGGCGATGAACCTGCTCAACGCCACCGTCGAGAATGGCGCTTCCGGGCTTGCCGTCGCACTCGAACGGCCGAATGGCGCGCCGCTGCGATTGCCGGTGGTCGCCGCCGCCAATGGTCTCTCCGCCTATGCCGGCAAGCAGGTGATCTTCGGCATCCGCCCGGAAGCTCTGACCGATCCGGATGGCGCCGACCGCAAGGCGCGCTCGCTGACCGAGGACGATTGCCTGATCGAGGTGGTCGAACCGGCCGGCTCCGACACCTTCGCCGTCACCAAGCTCGGCGGCAAATCCGTCGTCGCCCGCCTGCGCGCCGATGCCGGCATCGCCCCGGGACAGACCACACGCCTTGCCTTCAATCTCGACAAGGCCGTGTTCTTCGATCCGCAGAGCCAGGTGCGGATCGCATGATGGCCAGAGGCTAAGATGAGCAGTTCGCCAGACATCGTCATCATCGGCTCAGGCGTCGGCGGCTCCACTGTCGCCGCCGGCCTGGCCGCGACCGGCGCTGAGATATTGATCCTCGAAGCTGGCGATCACATTGCCGATCTTCCCGTCAACCGTGACCAGCGCGCCATCTTCCAGCGAGGGCATTTCCGCCCGAGGGAAGTCTGGTACGAGGCGAACGGCAAGGGCTTCAGTCCCGGCAATTATTACAATGTCGGCGGCAATTCGAAATTCTACGGCGCCGTCTTGTCGCGCTACCGCAAAGAAGACTTCGGTGTGATCGAGCACCGGGAAGGCGTGTCGCCGGCCTGGCCCTTTCCTTATGAGGAGTTGGAGCCGTGGTACTCGAAGGCGGAGCTCATATATCAGGTTCGCGGCAGTCTCGGCGACGATCCGACCGAACCTCAGCACTCGACTTCCTACGAATTCCCGCCCGTGCCCGACGAGGCTCCGATCGCCGATGTCAGGGCACGCCTCAAGGCGAAAGGCCTGCATCCGTTTTCGCTGCCGCTCGGCCTCGATCTTGACGCTTGGCTCTCCAAGGCGCGCACGCCTTGGGATGCCCATCCGAACGCGCGGGACGGCAAGATGGACGCCGAGACCGCCGCGCTTGCGGTGGCGTTGAGACACAAGAACGTCCGGCTCGAAACCAATGCGCGCGTGACGCGGCTCGATACCGGATCAGGCAGCCGGATCGACCGGGTCACCTATGTCAGGAACGGTGAGACGCTGACTGTCTCGCCTGACATCGTCATCCTTTCGGCCGGGGCGGTCCAATCGTCGGTGCTGTTGCTGCGGTCGAAGAACGACCGCTTCCCCAGGGGCCTCGCCAACTCGTCCGATCAGGTGGGACGCAACTTCATGAACCACAACGCCTCAGCCGTGATCGGCGTTTCGCCACGGTTCAGGAACACCGCCGTCTACCAGAAGACCTTTGCCTTCAACGATTTTTACCTTTCCGACGGAGAGGGGGGGGCGCCGCTGGGCAACGTGCAGCTCCTCGGCCGTATCTCCGAGAAGGTTCTGAAGGGCTCTCTGCCGCAGGCTCCGGAATGGCTACTGCGCTTCATCACAGGCCATGCCATCGACTTCTACGCCATGAGCGAAGACGTGCCCAATCCCGAAAGCCGCGTCATGGTCGACGGCGATCGGATCATTCTCAAATGGCAGAGAACCAACTGGGACGCCCATCTGGCGCTCGTCGCCAAGCTGAAAGCCATCCTGCGGTCGATCGGGTTTCCGATCGTGCTGTCGCGGCCCTTCGACAAGCGCACACCGTCCCATCAATGCGGGACGATCCGGATCGGCAGCGACCCTGCGACGGCGCCGCTCGATCCCTATTGCCGGTCCTATGATCACGAAAACCTCTTCGTCGTCGACGCCGGCTTCCTGCCCACCTCGGCTGCGGTCAATCCGGCGCTGACCGTCGCCGGTCAGGCGCTGAGAGTTGCAGATCACATCGCATCGAAGGACTTGCAGGCAAAAGCAGATCCGTTGGCGCGTGCCGGCTCTCAAATAGGACAGTAAAATGGGATTCGATTATATCATCACCGGTGCCGGTCCTGCAGGCTGCGTCCTGGCAAGCCGGCTCAGCGAAGATCCCGATGTCAAGGTGCTGCTTCTCGAAGCGGGCGGCGGCGACTGGAATCCTCTTTTTCACATGCCGGCCGGCTTCGCCAAGATGACCAAGGGCGTGGCGAGCTGGGGATGGGAAACCGTCCCCCAGAAGCACATGAAGGGTAGGGTGCTTCGTTACACCCAGGCGAAGGTCATCGGCGGCGGCTCGTCGATCAACGCCCAGCTCTACACGCGCGGAAACGCGGCCGACTATGATCTCTGGGCCAGCGACGACGGCTGCGAGGGCTGGGACTATCGCTCGATACTGCCCTATTTCAAACGGGCGGAGGACAATCAGCGCTTCGCCGACGACTACCATGCCTATGGCGGCCCGCTGGGCGTGTCGATGCCGGCGGCAGCGCTGCCGATCTGCGACGCCTATATCCGCGCAGGGCAGGAACTCGGCATTCCCTATAACCACGATTTCAACGGCCGCCAGCAAGCCGGTGTCGGGTTTTACCAGCTGACCCAGCGCAACCGCCGCCGGTCCTCGGCATCGCTCGCCTATCTCTCGCCGATCAAGGGCCGGAAAAACCTGACGGTCCGAACCGGGACGCGCGTCGCGCGCATCGTGCTGGAAGGACGCCGTGCTGTCGGCGTCGAGATCGCAACGGCGCACGGTTCCGAGATCGTGCGCGCCGAGCGCGAAGTCCTGGTCTCGTCAGGCGCGATCGGATCGCCGAAGTTGCTTCTGCAGTCCGGCATCGGGCCGGCCGATCACCTCAAATCGGTGGGCCTCAAGGTGAATCACGATCTGCCGGGTGTCGGCGGCAATCTTCAGGATCACCTCGATCTTTTCGTCATCGCCGAATGCACCGGCGATCACACCTACGACGGAGTCGCGAAGCTGCACCGCACGCTTTGGGCCGGCATTCAATATGTCCTGTTCCGCACCGGCCCGGTGGCATCGTCGCTCTTCGAGACCGGCGGCTTCTGGTATGCCGATCCTCATGCCCGGTCTCCCGATATCCAGTTTCACCTAGGTCTGGGATCGGGCATCGAAGCCGGTGTCGAGCGGCTGAAGAATGCGGGCGTGACGCTCAATTCTGCCTATCTGCATCCGCGCTCGCGGGGGACGGTGCGGCTATCGTCGTCCGACCCGGGCGCCGCGCCTCTGATCGATCCCAATTACTGGTCCGATCCGCACGACAGGCAGATGTCGCTGGAGGGACTCAAGCTCGCCCGCGAAATAATGCAGCAGGCGGCCCTGAAGCCCTATGTCATGGCTGAAAGGCTTCCTGGCCCGAAGGTCACGACTGACGAGCAACTGTTCGACTACGGCTGCGCTAACGCCAAGACCGATCATCACCCGGTGGGCACCTGCAAGATGGGAACCAGACCGGACGCGGTGGTCGGGCTGGATCTCAAGGTCCATGGGCTGGAGGGCCTGAGGGTCTGCGATTCCTCCGTCATGCCGCGCGTACCGTCCTGCAATACCAACGCGCCGACGATCATGGTCGGCGAAAAGGGATCTGACCTTATTCGGGGTCTGCCGGCGCTGCCCTCCGCCATTTTCGCCTATGAGCGCAACGATACCAGGCCACGAGCCCGCGCAGAAATCCGCTAAGGAGAACGACGATGTCTGAAGTGAGAGTTGCAGTGCTTGGCGCCTCGGGCTGGATGGGGAAGGTCCACACGATGGCCTATCAGACCTTTCCGCATTTCTTCGGCGTCTCGGACGGAACGGCGAAGATCGTGGCGCTGGTCGATAGCAACCCTGAGGTAGCGCAGGATATCGGCAACAGAGCGCCGGGCGCCAGGATCTATCAGGATTGGAAGCTGGCGGTCGCCGATCCCGAGGTCGATCTGATCGATATCTGCCTGCCCGACCATCTCCACTACCCCGTTGCCAAGGCGGCCTTGCTGGCCGGCAAGCATGTCTATTGCGAGAAGCCACTGGCCAACACTGCCGATGAAGCGCGGGAGCTGGCCGAGATCGCCAGAGAGAAAGGTGTGATCACCCGTGTCGGTCATGCCTTTCCCCGCAATCCCGTCCACGACATGGCGAAAGACATCATCGATTCAGGCGAAATCGGCGAGATCAAGCTGTTCCGCGGCTGCCAGCACGTCGACATGTACGGCGATCCGACGGCACCCTTCATGTGGCGCGCCGACGGCAAGCTGGCGCCGACGGGGATCGTTGGGGACACGGGCTCGCATATCTTCAGCTTCATGGATTTCCTGGTCGGCCGCGTCAGTTCGCTGATCGCCGACAATCTGATCGTCACGCCGCGCCGGCCCGTCGTCGAGGGTCTTGCCTATGGCGAGCAGGTGAAACTGTCAGGCAACGAGTCCTGGGCCGATATCACCAACCCCGACGCCACCAACCTGTTGTGCCGCTTTGCCAATGGCGCCGGCGGGATCGTCGATTTCAGCCGTGTCGCCACCGGCCGCAAGTTCATGCAGACCTATGAAGTCTATGGAACGAAAGGCAGCATCGCCTATACCTATGACGAGATAAACCGGCTGCGCTTCTACTCCAACGACGACCGCACGGGGCGGCGTGGCTTCCGGGAGATCGACGTCGGCCCGGAAAATGCCACCTTCCGCGCTTTCCTGCCGCTGCCGAATTTCGGTATCGGCTATAACGAAAGCAAGATCATCGAGGTGGCCGAGGTGATCCGCTCGATCGTTGCAAACAAGCCGATGTGGCCGACCTTCGATACGGGCCACCACATCTGCCAGATCGTCGACGCATGCATGGAGTCCTCTCGGCAGAAGCGCTGGGTCGACATCCCGCTGGGCTGACGTCTATGAGCACAGCTGTTCCGCAGGAAATTCTCGACGCATTGACCGATGTCGATATGCCCAAGCTTCCGTCCGAGATCGCCTCATCGGAAGCGATCCGGCTCGCCGGCATCGAGGTGCCGGTCTATCGAGCCGGCTGCGTCGTCGTCGGATCGGGTGCCGCAGGTCTGCGTGCGGCCGTGGAAATGAAGCGGCGCGGCGACGACATCGTCATCATCAGCCAAAGCGCCTGGGGCGGAACCTCGGCCTGCTCCGGATCCGACAAGCAGACCCTGCACACCGCCAATACGGCCGATCAGGGCGACAATTACAAGGCGATGGCCCGCGCCATCCGCAGCGGCGGCGCCATGGACGAGGACACAGCCTATGTCGAGGCCGTCGGCTCGTCGCGGATGATGGCATCGCTGCAGTTTCTCGGGCTGCCGCTGCCGCAGGATCCGCTCGGGGGAACGCTGCGATATCAGACCGACCATGACGAGGTCGGCCGCGCCACCAGCTGCGGCCCGCGCACCTCGCGCCTGATGGTCAAGGTGCTGGCCGAGGAGGCGATCCGGCTCGGCGTGCCGTTCTACAACCAGACCACTGCGGTGAAAATCCTCACCGAAGGCGAGGGGTCGGGACGCCGCGTCGTCGGCATGCTCACTATGCGCGCCAGCGACCGCGCGGAGGCGAACCCGCTGGGCATCGCCCTCTTCGTCAGTGACGTGATCGTGCTGGCCGCTGGCGGCCCGGGCGAGCTCTACCGTGACAGTGTCTACCCCCACGGCTGCTTCGGCTCGCTCGGACTGGCGCTCGAGGCAGGTGTCGAACTCGTTAACCTCACCGAAAGCCAGTTCGGCATCGGAACGCGCAGGGAAGGCTTCCCGTGGAATCTGTCGGGCACTTACGTCCAGGCGATCCCGCATATCTACTCGGTTGATGCCGATGGCGTCGAACATCACTTTCTGGCGCAATATTATCGCAGCACACGGGAATTGGCGTCGAACGTCTTCCGCAAGGGCTATCAATGGCCGTTTCATGCGACGCGCATGCTCGATTTCCGCTCGAGCCTGGTAGACCTCGCCATCTCTTGCGAAACCGCCGCCGGCCGGCGTGTCTTCATGGACTTCAATCGCAATCCGCTGCCGGTGCCGGGCGATCTGCCGTTCAGCCTGGAGAGGCTGGATGATGACGCTCGCCTCTATCTCGGTAAGGCCGGCGCCGGCCAGGAGATGCCGATCGACCGGTTGAAGCACATGAATCCGCTGTCGATCGAACTCTACCGCCGCTACAAGATCGACATCGCCGCCGATCCTTTGGAATTCGCCGTCAATAACCAGCATATGAACGGCGGCATCCTGGTCGACACCTGGGGCCGCAGCAGCCTTGCCGGCTGTTACGCCGTCGGCGAAGCGGCGGGCACACACGGTGTCACGCGGCCCGGCGGCGCAGCGCTCAATGCCGGGCAGGTCTTCGGCACGCGGGCGGCCGAGCATATCGGCGCAAGCGGCAAGGCGAAGCGGGCGGCTGCAGGCGATATGTCCGCTATCGCAGAGCCAGGTATCGCCGAGATGCTAACCACCCTTCGCACCGGGAGCCCGCTCACGGTCAAATCGGTCCGCTCTCAAGTGCAGGCACGAATGAGCGAGAAGGCCGGCATTATCTGCAATCAGGAGAGCGTCGCCCAGGCCCTGATCGAGGCGCGGAGGCTGAATGCCGACATTCGCGCTGGCGGCCTCGCTTACGGCCGCGCCGCCGAGGCGGTCCGCGGTGTGCAATGGCGGCACATGGCGTTGGCCTCCGAAGCGGTGCTGAGCGCCCTCGACTTCTTCATTGGCAATGGCGGTGGCAGCCGCGGGGCGCGGGCGATATGCGATCCGGAAGGCGAATCCCTTCCGCATGCGCGTACGGGCCCACTCGAGGAATATCGCTTCCGAAGGGAACGCGAAGAGGATCGGGACGAGCAGATCGTCGTTCGGCTCGAGGGCGATGAGATCAGGCTTTCCAAACGCGCAAACCGCAGCTTGGACGAAACCGCCAGGTCATTCTTCGAGCGAGACTGGCCGGCCTGGCTGACGGGCCGGATATACCATCTTCCCGTCGACGAATGAGGCGGTGCCGGTAATCGGCCTCGCCGAGGCTCACATGGCGTCTGCGCCGGGAACATCCAGCTCGATCAGGACAGGTGCGTGGTCGCTCGTATGTTCCCAGCCTCGCGGTTTTCTCCGGACCGTCGCCGATCGAAGCCATGGCGCGGCGGCCGGGCTGAGCAGAAGGTGGTCGATCCGCAGCCCGGCGTCGCGCTCGAAGCTGTTGCGCCAGTATTTCCAGAAGGTATAGATGCGTTCCTGCGGATGCAGATGCCGGATGGCGTCAGTCCAGCCCTGGGCGACGAGACGGGCATAGGCCTTGCGAACCTCCGGCCGGAAAAGCGCGTCGTCGAGCCAGCGTTCCGGCTTGTAGACATCGATCTCCGTCGGCATGACGTTGAAGTCGCCGGCGAGGATCGCCGGCACTTCGAGTTCGAGGAGTTCGGCGGCGTAGTCGTGCAGGCGACGGAACCAGCGGAGCTTGTACTCGAACTTGACGCTCGGGAACGGATTGCCGTTCGGCAGATACAGGCATCCGATCACCATGCCGTCGATAACGGCTTCGATATAGCGGCTGTGGCTGTCATCGGGATCGCCGGGAAGACCGCGCCGCGTCAGGATCGGTGTTTTGTCCTTCGCCAGGATGGCGACGCCGTTCCAGGATTTCTGCCCGTGCCAGACGGCGCCGTAGCCGGTTCGCTCGATTTCCTCTCGCGGAAACCTTGCATCGTCCGTCTTCAGTTCCTGAAGGCAGACAATATCGGGGGCGTCCTCCTTCAGCCAGCGCAACAGGATGGCCAGTCGTCCGTTGATCCCGTTGACGTTGTAGGTTGCGACCTTCACGCCGGCTACTTAACGCGTCGCTCCGAAGACGAAGGCGATGCCGGCGACGATCGCGACCGCTGTGAGCGGCTGCCGGCGTATCCGGTCTTCGAAGTCCTGGACAAAGCTGCGTGCTTCCGCCTTTGCCAGGCGGGCGGTTCCGGAAGCCAGCTCCGAAGCGGTTTCCGCTACGCGGCCGGCGTCTTTCTGGAGCGTCCGCCTTTCGCCGCGATCGGCATCGAAGCCTTCGGAGGAGCCGCCGGTTTCTCCGGTCGAGCGCAGGGCTTGGTCGACGAGTGGAAACGCTTCATCGAGCCGGGTGGGATCGGGCTCCCGCTTGACGCGTTCGGCCGCCTCGACGTCGCTGCGGCCGGCAGGAATCGAGGTGTGGGTGGCCGACACAGGGTCGGAGGCCGGGAAGGTGCCCTCGATACCCCTGTCGAGTTCACCCTTTCGGGCCCTCCGTTGCTGCTCAGCCTGTTCCTTTCGCAGGGATTGGACTGCGGGGGATTCGTTCGGGTTTACCATCGGCGTTTCCTCTCTTGCTCTTCGACAATCAAAAGCGGCGACAAGGAAAGAAGTTCCAGAAAAATGCATCCTCCTTGTGCGGCCACCTATTGACGAGGAAGCAAACATCGCGAATGGCTCGCTGAGCAATCCAGCGCCCGCGATAGTCCTTCGAACTTTTGCGCCTTCAAGGTCTCGGCAATCCGGCAGGCAGGACCAAAGTCCTGCTCGATCTAGTACCTAGGTCCGGTTGCATTTGGTCGACGAAACGGCGAAAATTGCCGCGCGTCTATATTGCGTGGAGACAGGGAAGAACGGACGAGGCTATGGCATGACACTCTCGAAACGCGATTTTCTGAGATTGGGCGGCAGCGCGGCCGTTGCCCTCGTCGCTGCCGCATCGCCGGCGACATTCAATCTCCAAGGATACCTCCCCGTTCTGACCGTCGAAAGCGCCGAGGCAAAGGACGGCAATAACGGCAACGGCGGCGGCAATGGAAACGGCAACGGGGGAGGAAATGGCAACGGCGGCGGCAACGGCAACGGCGGCGGGAACGGCAACGGGGGAGGGAGTGGCAACGGCAATAGTGGCGGCAACGGCAATAGCGGTTCCGGCAATAGCGGCGGTGGAAACTCCGGCAATAGTGCCGGCTCCTCTTCCTCTGCGACTGGAGGACAAGGATCGGCGGCAAGAGCGACGGAAGCGTCCGATGGCTCGATCGACGTCCGCCATGCGAACGGCATTACCGAAACCTTGCGGCGCGGCCGCTACGTGATGAAGGACGGAAAAGGCAGGACGATCATAAGCCGGCAAGCGACGGCGAACGATGCCCGCCGGCTAGGCCGCTACCTTCGTTAAAGTGAGAAAGCCACGCGACTAAACATCTAGCGCTGTTCGCGCCATTGGAGAGCCGCTTCAGTCCTGTTCGAAACGCCGAGCTTGCTCAGAATCTGGGTCATATGATGCTTCACCGTCTTTTCCTGCAGGTTGAGACGCAAGCCAATATGTTTGTTTGACAAGCCTTGGGCGACCAGATCCATCACTTCGCGTTCCCGTGGCGTCAGGCCGTTCTTGTCAGGGGCGCCGCCATTCAGCGAATTCTCCATGACCTTCGTCGACATCGTCGGCGAGATATATCGTGATCCGCTCAGCACCGTCTGGATGGCTTCGGCGAGACCACGCGAGCCGACGCCTTTGAGAACATAGCCCATTGCGCCCCGTTGCAGGGCTGTCAGCAGCGTGTCCACCTCCTCGGATACCGTCAACATCAGCACTTTCGTTGTCGGGCTGCGCGTCAGCACGGCGCCGATCGCCGACAGTCCGCCGCCGGGCATGGAGACGTCGAGCAGCATGATGTCGGGACGGTTATTTGCAGCAATCATCGCTGCGTCGTCGCTGCTGGCGCCTTCCCCAACGACGGCGAAGTCGCGGATCTCCGACAGGCTGCGCGTGACGCCCTCGCGAAAAAGCGGATGGTCGTCCACGACGCCGATGGTGATTGATGTCATGTCTAGTCTCCCACTTCCATGGGCTCGAAGGTCATGGTCACCGTCGTCCCTCCTTCGCCCGTATTGATCTCGAAGGATCCTCCCAGGCTGTCGATGCGTTCGCGAAGCCCCACCAACCCGAGGCTGGCCGGCCGCACCTCGTTCGGGTCGAAGCCATCGCCGCGGTCGCTGACCTCGACATGAACATGACCATTGTGCGAGACCGCTCTTACGGCCTGCTGAATACCGCCGCCATGGCGATAGGCATTGTTCAAGGCTTCCTGCACGAAGCGATAAATGCAGATCTTTACAGCAGGAGCGAGTTCGGGGCCATCATCGTCGATGATTGTTTCGACGCGGGTTTCGGTCTTGTTCTGATGCGCTTCGACCACCCGGGTTACGATCTCGCTGATCGAGGACTTCTCGATTTGCGGCAGCACCAGTCCGCTGCAGATATTGCGGATCTCGGTCATCGCCTCGGCAAGGCTCGAGCGTATCCAAGCGAGTTCCTTTTCCCGCGCTTCGGGCAGGGTCGACGCGTTGATCAACATATCGCTGTCCAGCCGCAGTGAGGCATAAGCTATGTGCTGGGCCGGGCCGTCGTGCAGATCGGCGCCGATGCTGCGCAGATAGGTTTCGTTCAGCGCCGCCACGCGCTGGGAGGCGCGCTGCAGCCGCCGCTGCAGCCCGCGGTTTTCCGCCAGCAGCGCTGACAGATCGTTGACCCGTTCTTTGAGATCCTTGCGCTGCGCCTCTATCGTGCGGCTGACCCGGAACACCAGGACGGCGAGAACAAGGAAAAAGATTGCCGTCAGAGCGGCGACTGCGGCCCAGCTCCGGAGCCTGGCATGGGCCAGACTGTCGCCCAATCCTTCCGCCGTCTCGTAGAATTCGATGACGGCGACCGCCTGTCCGGACCATGGCTGGAGCACGGGGTTGTAAATTTCCATCAGCGGTTTGCCGAGTGCGCGCTCCTTGTCGCTTTCCGGATCGTCGGCGATTTCGTAGCGGGCGACGAGAGATCCCGCGAAGGCTGTCCGGAGCTTGTCGCTGACCGCAAACCTCCTGCCCACCATCTCCTTCTCGTTCGAATAAAGGATGGTGCCGTCGTTTCGCCAGAGCTTGAAGGAAACGAGCCTTCTGCCGAGCGCGCCCTGACCGAGCGTCTCGTCTAGAGCCTGAGCGCTGCCTTCGTCCAGGAATGATGCCGTTTGCATGTCGGGAAGCAGCGGCGCGACAACGCTGTCGACATAGAGCGCCGTCGCAGCACCGGAATTGTGGATGACCGCCTCCTCGATGAGGTGGGTGACGAGAATGCCCACCAGGAACATGGCGGCAATCGAGATCAACCCACCCGCGATAAAGAACTGGGAGGCGAGTGAGCGGGCATTCCAACGGCGAAGCCAATTCATTGTGATACCGGTAAGAGACTTGCCGACTAACCTATCGCTTCCTCAGAATTTTTCCAGACAGCTTCAGGGCACATCCCTGGTATCGAAGATTTCGGCCCCTCCTATGCTTTTGGTCAACTGCAGTGTATCGCCTGACATGGCTGCCCCGAAGATATAGAGAAGGCCGGCCAGAACGACGACAAGGGCGATGACGCACAGGTTGCAGGCGTCATTGACACGGGATCTGTTAGTCTGGGCCATATCAGGATCTCCTTCGGTATCCTTCGAAACGGAGCCGGTTCGGTGCGCGTTCCACGCCGGGGACTTCAGTCGGGGAGGTAGGGACCAAGGTCTTATCCCCGTGGACATCGGCGGAAGCCGTCATATTTCAGACCTGAGCGACTTAAGGGTGGAGGTTTGTGAGTGACGATTTCTGCCGACATCGAAAGCGGCGACAACGCTGCATTTGCCACGTCTCCCGCGCCATTCGATCAGGGCGTCGCCGAGCTTTACCAGGCCCTTCTGGTGCCGATCCTCTTCGAGCCCTATGCGGCGGAGATGGCCATCGCCGCCGACCGGTTGAAACCCGGCAGCGTTCTGGAGCTTGCTGCGGGGACAGGCGCCTTGACACGCTCGCTGCGCGCGACGCTCGATCCGCCGACGGAGATCGTCGCCACCGATCTCAGCCAGGCAATGATCGACATCGGTGCACCATCGGTGACGATGTCGCGGACTCACTGGATGCATGCCGATGCGCAGAACCTTCCCTTCGCCCCCGAAATGTTCGATCTCGTCATCTGCCAGTTCGGCGCAATGTTCTTTCCCGACAAGGTGAAGGCCTATGGCGAGGCTGAAAGAGTGCTGCGCCGCAAAGGCCGTTTTCTGTTCTCGACCTGGGATTCACTGTCGGCCAACAGCTTCGCAAGCTGCGTCGACGAATGTCTGGCAAACCTCTTCCCATCCGATCCGCCGGATTTTCTCAGGCGCTTGCCCTATTCCTATTTCGATCCCGGCCAGATCAAGGCCCAGATGTCATCGGCAGGGTTTAAGGCCGTGACCTGCGACCGGCTCGAATTGACCTCCGTCGCGGCCACCGCGCACGATGTTGCGGTGGCCTTCTGCCGGGGCACGCCGCTGCGGGGAGAGATCGAATGGCGGGCGCCGGAGCGCGTGTCCGAGATCGTCGAAGAGGTGGCCGGGCGGGTGGAAGCACGGCACGGCGCTTGCCCCAGCGGCGGCATGAGCGCCTTGGTCGTCACCGGCCGCGCTTCGTAGTCCCTCGGCCGTGTACCGACGGATCAATCATACAATTCCTACAATCATCATCCGGTTTTATAATCATTCTTAATTGGAACATGCTTCACTCGTCCCAAGGCCGAGGGAATAGCATTCATGTCGATAATATTTCGAATTCTGATCGCAGCATTGATCGTGCTGCCGACAGCCGTCTTTGCTGCTGCCGATGACTGGCGGGTCGTCAAGGCGACAGATCAAGTGAAGTTTACCGTCGACAGGACGAACTGGCAGGACCTGCGCGACGGCGAGGTGGTTCCCAACCGGGCATGGGTTTCCACCGGCCCGCGTGGGCGCCTTCAGCTTGCCAGGGGTGTGGAGAGCATCACCTTCCAGCCAAACACGCTTGCCGCCATCTCCACCAACGAATCCGCTGCCATGAAGACGCAGGTCTTCCAGCAGGTCGGTTCGCTGGACCTTGAAATCGAGAAGCGAAGCCAACCGCATACGACGGTACAGACGCCCTACCTCGCGGCAGTGGTGAAAGGGACGATCTTTCATGTGACGGTCAACAGGGCGAAAGCATCCGTCGCCGTGGATCGCGGCCTGGTCCAGGTCACTTCCTTCGCCAGCGGCCAGCGGTCGAACGTGGCGCCGGGGCAGAGCGCGACCGTCGACAGGACGGCCGGTATGACGGTGGCGGGCCGGCTATCCAAGCCCGAGATCACCTCGGTTGCAGCCTCGGTCGCCCAGATTCCGGCCGTGGGCACCACGAAACTCGCCGGCGCCACCGCAGAGACCAAGAGCAGTTCTTCGGCGACGAGCAAGAACACCAGTTCCGGCGCGAGCGAGGATGACAGCGCTAGCAACGGCAAGAGCAACGGCAATTCCGGCAGCAACAGCGGTAACGGCAATCGCGGCAGTAGCAACGGCAATTCCGGTGGCAACGGCAACGGCGGCGGAAACGGCAACGGCAATTCCGGAGGAAACGGCAACAACGGCAATGGCAACGGCCATTCCGATGACAGCGGTAACAATGGGCATGGTAACGGCCACGGCAACGGCAACAGCGGCAAGGGTGACAACAACAGCGGTGGCAATGGTAACGGAAATTCCGGCGGAAAAGGCAAGGACAAGTGAGGGGTAGGGCCAAGGCGGCTGGGGATTATCTCTCCAACGGCATCAGCACGATCACGGTTCGGCTTGTGCTGATCGCCGTCATGCTCGTGCTGCCCGTGGCCAGCCTCGGCTTCGTGCAGGGGATCGACAACAGCCTTTTCGCCAAGCGCTTCGAATGGGCGCCGCGCACCGCCACCGGCAACATTGTCTTCGTTGCGATCGATAAGCATTCCCTCGACGCTGTCGGGACATGGCCCTGGCCACGGAGCATCTACGCGACACTGCTCGACAAGCTGATTGCCTCAGGCGCCAAGGACATCTTTCTCGACGTCGATTTCAGCGCAATCTCCAACAGTGAAGAGGATGAGCTTCTCGCAGCGGCGCTCGCGAGATCCGGAGGAGGGGTTCTTCTGCCGGTGTTCCGGCAGCAGGAGACGGCGTCATCGTCTGAAACGGCGGTGACGAGGCCGATCCCGCAGTTCCTTGAGAATGCCTGGCCCGCATTCGCCAATGTCGCGTTGGATCCGGACGGGATCGTCCGCCGTTTCGGTCTGGGTAGCCAACTCGATGGCAACCCCACCCAATCGGCCGCAGCAGCTCTTGGCAGGATCGACGGCAGTTCCGGTTCCTTGGCTGTGGACTATTCGATCAGGCCCGACACCGTCCCGACATTCTCGTTGTCCGACGTGCTGAGCGGGATCGTGCCGGCCGAGGCGATCAAAGACCGCTCGGTCGTGGTGGGAGCATCCGCGGCCGAGCTGAAGGACATATTCGCCGTTCCCGTTTACGGCGCGATCGCCGGCCCGCTTATTCACGTGCTTGCAGCGGAAACGCTGCTGCAGAAGCGCTTCCTCCGGGTGTTCGATCAGGCTCCGCTGGAACTCTTGTTTGCGGTCTTGCTGATCGTCGGCGTCATCCGCAGCCGTTCGACCGGGATTGTCACGATGATGGCGGTGGGACTGACCATCGTCGCCATCGGCGAGATCAGCGCATTCCTGCTGCAGTGGCGCTACGGGATCCTTGTCGCAACCGCGGTGCCGTGGTTGACGCTGTTGCTCGCATGGATGCTCGCTCTGAACGAACGTGTCGACCTCGGCCGAATGCTGGTCGCCATCGCCAATACCGAGGCCCGCAACACCAGGCGCCTGATGAGACGGATCATCGCCGACAGTTCTGACGGTGTCGTTGCATTCGATAGCGATCTGAGGATCGTCGAAGCGAGCGCATCCGCAAAGGCGGTGCTGCGAGCCGAGATCGGCGCCTCCCTTCTCACCAGCACCGACGCCGCCATCGTCGACGTCGTGCGAAGGCTGGTTGCGAAGCACGATGCCGAACCGGGCAAGGTGTACACGGCCCTTGTCGACTTCGCCGACAAGGGCTCGCAGGGCACGCATTACGAGGCATCCGTCACGATTTCGCCGATCGAACAGCCGCATGCGCATCCGGCCTCGGCGCGGTCGCGGTTTGCCGGTTGCCTGATCATACGGGACATCACCGCGCGGTATGATTATGAAGAGCGGTTGAAGGCGCTGTCCGAGCTGGACGACCTGACCGGGCTGCTCAATCGCCGGGAATTCGCCTCCCGTCTGGCAACCCTCGAGGGCGGCACCCTCGTCTCGGTGCTGGATATCGAACGTTTCTCCTCGCTTTGCGCCACGCTTGGGCGCGACGTCGGCGACGAACTCCTGAAGGCCGTGGCGGTGAGACTCGGCAATGCATTCGCCGGCAATTTGCTGGCGAGGCTCGACCGCGACCATTTCGGCATCGCCACCCCGGCGGTGAATGCACAGGCGATCGAGGGTTTTGCAGAGGGTCTGTTGGATCTGTTCGAGGCGCCTCTACAACTCCGCGGTTCGGCTGTGCCGATCTCGGTCCACGTCGGAATAGCCAGCTCGGAAGATGCCGCCGCCGGCGCGCTCCTGAACGCCGCAGAATCCGCGCTCGATGCTGCGAAGACCATGGCAGGCCGGCAATGGTCTTCTTTCGATCCTTCCACGGCCGTTCGCCAGGCCCGGTCGCGCCGGCTGGAGCGAGACATGCGCGATGCCCTCCGGGATCGGCAGTTCTTCCTGCTGTTCCAGCCACAGATCGAATTTGCAAGCGGGCGCCTGTTAGGCGCGGAAGCCCTGGTCCGCTGGAACCATCCCGAGTTCGGTTTGATATCTCCCGCCGAGTTCATCCCGATCGCGGAATCCTCCGGCATGATCTGCGAGATCGGCCGCTGGACGCTCTTCGAAGCTTGCATCGAAGCGGCCGCCTGGCCTGGGGAACTCGGCGTCGCCGTCAACGTCTCGGCCCTTCAGTTCGAGCAGTCCGACATCGAGGCCAATGTGAGGGAGGCATTGTCAAACAGCCGGCTCCCTGCTTCCCGCCTCTGCCTCGAGCTGACGGAATCCGCCTTCCTCGGCCAAGGCGGACCCGTGATCGAAAAGATGCGCGCGCTTCGCGAAACAGGGGTCGTCATCGCCTTGGACGATTTCGGCACCGGCTATTCCTCGATGAGCTACCTTGCCGATCTTCCTCTCGACAAGCTCAAGATCGACCAGTCCTTCGTCCGGCGAATGAGGGGAAATCCGACCATGCTGGAGATTGTGCGGGCGATCATTTCGCTGGCGCATGGTTTGAAACTGCAGGTCGTCGCCGAGGGCGTCGAAACCGAAACGGAGGCCGAGGCACTGCAACGGCTTGGATGCGAGACGGGGCAGGGCTATCTGTTCGGCAGGCCGGACGAGGCTCTTCGCATGCTTTCCAACTGGAATGTCCGGAAGCGTCTATCGGCCTGACGGTTCGCCGGGTTTGCGCTGAGGGGCCGTGGGTCCGACGGAACGTTCGTGGATCGCCCGGATGACGTGTTTTTCGATCTCGAAACAGGTCTCGTCATATTCTTGCACCCGCTTGGGATCGAAGTGCCGCTTGCGAACGCTGTCGCGCGCTTCGATCGCCATCTGGTAGGCCTCGAAGAGCTGGAGTTGCCACGGGTCGCGCGCTTCCATGATCAGCTTCCGCATCTCAGGCAGACGCATCGCCAGGCGCCTGCGCCCCGCCTCCCTGCGGTTGGATCGTGCCATCTCCTTCAGTCTCCTGCCGATACCGGGAACGACCGGTTCCTCTCGATCAGAAAGTAGCGCCGGCGACCGACATTGACATGGATCTCGGACCAAAGGCCGGGATCAATCGGACTGAGGTCCTAGGCGTGGAACGACCCCGTCTCCAACAGGTTGGTTTGGCAGCGGTCACCAGGGCCGCTTCAAAACAGAAGGAGGAAAATATGCTCTCCAAGCTTATCGTCAGTGCGGCAACTGCCGCGACCCTCATGTCCGGCGTCGCATTCGCTCAGTCTTCGACCGTCAATGGCGCGGCCGGCGGCGCAGTCACAGGCGCGATTGTCGGTGGCCCGGTCGGCGCTGCTGTCGGCGGTGTTGCCGGCGCTGTCGTCGGCACCGCGATCGATCCGCCGCCGCAAAAGGTGGTCACTTATGTCCGCGAGGCTCCGGCACCTTCGGCGCGCGTGGTCGTAAAGGAGAAGGTCGTCGTCGGGCAGCCGCTGCCGGAAACGGTCGTGGTAACGCCAATCCCGGATGATCCGACCTATGCCTACGCGGTGGTCAACGATGAACGTGTCATCGTCGAACCGTCGTCCCGCAAGGTAATCCAGGTCATCAAGTGACCTGATGCCCAACGCGGCCCTCTGCCGCGTCTACTTCACAAATCATCGTTTAGATCAGCCGCACGATGGACGGCAGCGTCGTCGTGCGGCCAAAATCAGTGAGATTGTTATGAAGAGCAAGACACTCGCCGTTCTGATGACGGCACTCTCGATCGGCGTTTCTCCGGTCGGCATGATGTCCGCCTCGGCGCAGGATGCGCCCATCCTCCCCAAGAAGGGGACCGCGCAGAGCGGCCAGTCCAGCGACGGTCCGGCCCAGCAGCCGGATGCGGGCGGTGCTGCTTCGGGCGGCGCAGACGCATCGACCGGCCAGGGCACGCAGCAGCCTTCGGGCTCCGATGGAAGCTCGTCGGGTGCATCTTCGGGAACAACCGACGGATCCGGTCAGACGGCAAGCGAGCCGGACTCCAAGACTCAGCCAGGCGCTAAGACGCAGTCCGGAAGCTCGGACAGCTCGACGGCGCAGAAATCGGGGCAGTCCGCGACGGAAGGCCAGAAGCCTGCCGGCAGCAAGGAGGGGACGTCGACCGACACCTCGACCGGCTCCGGCGAAACTCAAAAATCCGATGCCGCGACGTCCTCCGGCGGCTCGACCGAAACCCAGTCGAACAGCAAGACGAACGTCGACAACAACACCGAAGCCAACACCAAAAACACCACCAAGACCGAGACGAACAACACGACCAACGTCAACATCTCCGTCGAGCAGCAGACGGAAATCCGCACTGTCGTGAAGGAGGTTCACGTCGAGCCGGTACGGGACGTGGACTTCACGGTCTCGGTTGGCACGACCATTCCGAAGAAGATCAGGTTGGAGCCGCTGCCGCCGCGGATCGTGGAGATCGTTCCGCAATATAAGGCCTATCGTTTCTTCATCCTCGCCGACGGCCGGATCGTCATCGTCGATCCTTCGGCGTTCACGATCGTCTACATCATCACGGCATAGCAGCCGGCGCCCGGCGGCCTTGCGCCGCCGGGACGAGGAGAGGAACATGATCTATTCCGAACAGAAATCCGCTGGTCTGGCCCTGCCGCTCGTCGCCATTCTGCTGGCGATCGCCGGTATCCTCGCCGTGCTTGTCGCCACCGGCGGCCGGCACGGCGACACGGCCGGCCGCGTCTGGGTTCCACAGGCGCAACAGCAGGGGGCGGGGCAATGAACGGCCTCGCCTCCGTCGCCTTCGGCATCGTCAGCTCGGTGGGTGCCTGCATAGCTGCCGCATCCGTTGCCTCGCACGTCGTGGCGGATACCGAAACCCAGGCCTTGCAAGATGTTGCAGAGCCGGATCTCTGGACGACGGGGCCGGTCAAAGTCGATCCTCGGCAGCAGCGTTATCAGCGGATCGCGCCCCTCTATTCCAGCTATGTCACCGAGGCGCCGGCCGTCATGACGGCAAGCGCGAAGCCGCAACCGGCTGGCCCGTCAACCGAACGCCTGGCACCGCAACCAGAATTTCCGGCCGAACACGTTGCCTGGTGCGCACAGCGTTACCGCTCCTTCGATCCTGCGACCAACAGCTATCGATCCTACAGCGGAGAGATCCGCGCCTGCTCTTCGCCGCACCAGCCTGATGTCGCCGCGGCCGACGAAGGCGGGGGCATAAAAGTGAACCCGCAGGCGGCGGCCTGGTGCGCCGCTCGTTACAGGTCGTATCGGCCTGAGGACAATACATATCAGCCGTGGGACGGCCCCCGGCGCAGCTGCGACGCGCCGGTGATCGTGGCGACGAGCAATTGATCGTCGCCGCGGCGAACCGATGTCGGACCTAAGTCCGTGTTGCAAACGCTACGGTTGTGATATCGGTTGTATTGAGGGCGGAGATCAGGGGAATGGCGACGACGCTGGTAACGGAAATCCAGAGGGCGCAGGCAAGGCTCCGATCCCTGAGCAGGGCGGACCGAGGCGCCCTTATCGTCCGTATTCTGCGCGAGCTGCAGACGCATCGGCATGAGGTTCTCGGCCATGTGCCGGCCGATCGCTGCGTCTGGATCGACAGGCTCATTGCCTCCGTTTCCTCGACGATAGCGGAGATCATCGGCATGCCCGACGCCGAATTCAATCGCGTCTTGAGCGAATTCGAAAAGCTGATGGCGACGCTGCATGATATCTCGCATGACGAAACGCGATTGAAGACAATTCACTGAAGAGGAATTGCCGGCGGTTATTCTGTTCTTCCGCGTGCAAATTGGGCGCTATCGGCCGCCCCACCGGAAACCGATCCCTTCGCGCAAGCGTTCTCCTTCCATGAGCGAAACGAAATCCCCGACCGATCGTGACGAAGTGTTGTCCGGCGATGACGACCCCAAGCCGGGCGCCGACGTTTCCTTTCCTTACGACAGGATGACCGTCGAGCAGTTCCGAAAGCGTTTCCCCCGTGCCCGCTGGAGCGACGTTCGCAAGGCCTGGTTCGTTCCCGGACGCACGGCGCCCCGCCGCATCGGGAGATGGCTTGCCGAGCTGGAGGCCGAAGCCGACGCCCATGCGGATGCGAAGGGACGCGACGCCTTCGTCTTCGAGCCGATCGACAGTCCCTATCTTCAACTCGGCAAGGCAGGCTTTCGAATCCGCACGCCATACTCGAAAACCGTCATCGACGAACTGCGTGAAGTGCCGTTTTCCCGATGGGACGGTGATCTCAGGCTATGGCACGTTCCCTTCCGATCCTATGAGGACCTCAGACACAGATGGCCCGCTATCGAAGCGGCGGCGCGCCGAAACGAGCCGGAGGAGAGACGGCGCCGCGCCGAGGAGCGAAAGGGGACCGAACAGGAGATGCGCAGCAGGCTGCGCTCGGCGGAACGAAAGCGTCATCGCTATCCGCTGCCCGGCGACGATCTGCCGCCGATCGGCAGACCGGTCGCCGTCTCCTATGGCATCGTCGTCTTTACTGAGATCACCGGCGAACTGGCCGAGCCGGATATCGTGGCGGACTTCTATCCCGGCGTGACCGAAGATCACGTCTGGGGATATTGGCGGGCGCCGACACTCGAAGAACTCGTCCGCACGTGGCCCGCGAAAACCCCTTCGGTTGAGAATGCCCGGTGGTGGCTGCCGACGATCGAGGAACTGAGGCCGGCGCGCCGCGCGGCAAGATCGCGCGAAGCCAGGAGGCGCGCGAAGGCGCTGTGATCTGGAGAGGGGCTGAAGCGACTAAGTCTAAAGTCCGAGTATCGTGCTCAATGGAACAAGTTTCGGCAATGGCCATTTGTCGTCTATGAAAACAGCCCTGCCGATGTCGCTGCTCGCTCTATTCGTCTCCGTTGGCGATGCCGCCGCGGCTGAGCTCAAAGCCGATGCAATCAACGCCGCTTCGATTGCATCAATCAAAGCAGAAAAGCGCTCGTCCGAAGATCCCGACCCGGCAATCGTCCGCCTTCAGGTCCTGCTCGACCGTGCCGGCGCGTCTCCCGGCGTCATCGACGGGCTCGCCGGCGAGAACGTCAGCAAGGCGGTGGCCGGTTTCGAGGCGATGAACGAGCTTCCTGTCGATGGCAGGCCGGATGCCGAGGTGGTGTCCCGCCTGGAAGGCGATGCCCCGATCGTCGAAAGCTACGTCGTTTCGGCCGACGATGCCAAGGGCCTCGTCGACAAGATACCCGAGGATTATGGCGAGAAGGCCAAGATGCAGAGCTTGGGATATACCAGCGTTGCCGAAAAGCTCTCCGAGCGGTTTCACATGGGCATCGATCTCGTCAACGCGCTCAACCCGGCTTCGCCGTTTGCTCCAGGCGATACGGTGTGGGTGGTGAACCCCGGCCCCCCAAGGGAAGGCAAGGTCAAGAGGATCGAGGCTGACAGGAAGACGGGGCAGGTTCTGGCCTATGCCGAGGACGGAGCGCTGCTGGCCGTCTATCCCGCGACGATCGGCAGTAAAGACAATCCGTCGCCCTCGGGAAAACACAAGGTCAAGGGTGTCGCCAGGATGCCGGTCTACCGCTATGACCCGGAGCTGAACTTCAAGCAGGGAAAGAACGACAAGGTCCTTACCATTCCGAAAGGCCCGAATGGCCCGGTCGGCACCGTCTGGATCGACCTGACCGAGCCGACCTATGGCATCCATGGCACGCCGGAGCCGAAGCTCATCGACAAGGTCGGCTCGCATGGCTGCGTGCGCCTGACGAACTGGGACGCTGAAGAGCTGGCCGGCATGGTCAAGCCGGGTGTCCTGGTCGATTTCGTCGATCGGAGTCCCGCCGCTCCGAAGTGAGAGCGGCATTTCGCACACCGACCGTTTCCCGTCGGGTAGCGGCTACGAGGCCTTGGCTTCGAAAGCCGGAGCGAAGTCCCCCAGCGTTTTCGCCTTGAGGATCATGCCGCCGATATCCTGCTCCACGATCGCTTCCAGATCGGCAAAGCTATCGATGACATAGTAGATCGGCTGGAGGATATCGATGCGGTAGGGGGTCCTGAGAACGCTCATCAGATCGAACGGCCGGAATTCGCACGCCGTGCCTTCGGTTCCCGCCTTGGCTTCGCTCGGCGACGAGACGATGCCGGCGCCGAAGCAGCGGCGGCCTTGCGGCGTGTTGATCAGGCCGAATTCGACGGTGAACCAGAATATCCGGAACAGATGCCAGGAATAGCCTTTGCCGAGGCGGGCGGCGGCTTCGCCGAAATGCCTGACGAAATTGGCATAGCTCTGGTTGGTCAGGAGCGGGCAGTGGCCGAAGACCTCGTGGAACAGGTCCGGCTCCTCGATATAGTCGATATGCTCGCGGCGGCGCAGAAAGGTTGCCAGCGGGAATTTGCCTTGCGACAGAAGCTCGTAAAAGCGCGAGGGCGGGATCAGCGCCGGCACGCCTTCGACGCCGAAGCCGGTAGTTTCGTGCAGGCGTCTGTCCACATCGAGAAGCTGAGGCACTTTCTCCGGCTTGAGCCCCAGCAGATCGACGCCATCCAGGTATTCCTGGCAGGCCGTGCCGGCCAATATCTTCATCTGACGCCGGTAGAGTTCGCCCCAGATCGCATCTTCCTCGGGGCTGTAGTCGTAGAGGCCGTCCGGGCCGGGCAGTTTCGCGGTGTAGCTGCTTTCTTTGGTCATCGGCACTGATCCTCCCAGGAATGGCGCTATGTCTGCGATTATGCTCCGTGGCGGGCGGATTTTCTTTTCTTTTGTGCCGCTTCTCGCCATAGTGATGAAAAATATTCTCGATCAAAAGGGCGAAAATGAAAGAAACTGGGAACTTTCGACGCACCCTTCTGCAACTCATCCAGGCCGACGGCAGCCTTTCACTGGCAGATCTGGCTGAGAAGGCCGGCATGTCGCAAAGCTCGGCCTGGCGGAAGATCCAGGAACTGGAAGCCGACGGCGTCATCCGCAAGCGCGTGACGCTGCTCGACCCCGGCAAACTCGACCTCAAGCTCTGCGTGATCGCCCATGTCACGCTGGAGGATCATCACGAAGAGGCGGTCGCCTCTTTCGCGTCGGTGGTGCTGGAGCGGCCGGAGATCATGGAGTGCTACGCCTTGTCGGGCGCTTTCGATTACATGCTGAAGATCCGGGCGCGGGACGTGGAAAGCTACGAAGCCTTCATGACCCGTTATCTCATGCGCAACCCGCATGTGCGCACGGTGGTATCGAGCTTCGTGTTGCGCGAGCTCAAATTCTCGACCGAACTGCCGCTTTGACGTTTGTCGCCAAGCAAGTCTCCGGTCGGTGACGATTGAGGGTCATCGCGCGCTGTCGCCGTGCCAGCTGCCCGGCATGCGCACCGGAAAGCCTTCGAAGGTCTTCAGCGTGTCGAGCACGATCGAGGTCTTCACGTGCTGCACAGACTCGTGCGGCAACAGAACGTCGTTGACGAATTTGGAGAGGTCGGCGAGCCCGCGGGTGGCCACCTTCAGATGGTAGTCCATTTCACCGGTCAAAGCATAGGCTTCGAGAACCTCCGGCAGTCCGTTGATCAGCTGGGAGAAACGCTGGGCATTATCTCTGTTGTGGGTCGCAAGCGTCACCGAAATGACCACCAGCATATCCAGACCCAGCTTTTCCCGGTCGAGATAGGCTCGGTAGCTGCGGATATAGCCCTCGGCCTCCAGCCGTGTGCGCCGGCGCGAGCATTGCGACGGTGAAAGCGCAATCCGATCGCCCAGCTCGTTATTCGTAAGCCTGCCATCCTTTTGCAGCTCCTGCAGCAGGCGCAAATCCAATTTGTCGATCTGTTCATCCATTGCGTAAAATCTCCAAAACACTCACGAACCGTGCATAATATCTTCCAACAGCATGAAGAATGCAAGGATTTTGCACGCGTTTTGGGTCACACTTTGCGCAGTTAAACTCCATCTCGTCAGGAGGAGAAAATGGGTCCTTTCCCGCATGATGCGCCGCCATCCGAAATCACCGCCGACAACCCGGCCGGCACCGACGGCTTCGAATTCGTCGAGTTCGCGCATCCAGAACCCGAGAAGCTCAGTGAACTCTTCACACGCATGGGCTATGTTGCCGTTGCCAGGCACAAGACGAAAGACATCACCGTCTGGCGCCAGGGCGACATCAACTATGTCGTGAATGCCGAGCCCGGCAGCCATGCCGCCCGCTTCGTCGAAAAGCACGGTCCCTGCGCCGCATCGATGGCCTGGCGTGTCGTCGACGCCAGGTACGCTTTCGACCATGCCGTGTCGAAAGGCGCCGTTGCCTATGAAGGTGATGACAAGATGCTTGATGTTCCGGCAATTGTCGGTATCGGCGGCTCGCTACTCTATTTCGTCGAGACTTATGGCGCCAAGGGGTCGGCCTACGATGCCGAGTTCGATTGGCTTGGTGAGCGCAATCCGCGTCCTGAGGGCATCGGCTTCTACTATCTCGACCACCTCACGCACAATGTCTTCCGCGGCAATATGGACAAGTGGTGGGATTTCTACCGCGAGCTGTTCAATTTCAAGCAGATCCACTTCTTCGATATTGACGGCCGCATCACCGGTCTGGTCAGCCGCGCCATCACCTCGCCCTGCGGCAAGATCCGCATTCCGCTGAATGAATCGAAGGACGACACCAGCCAGATCGAGGAATATCTGAAGAAGTACCGGGGCGAGGGCATCCAGCACATCGCTGTTGGCACCGAGGATATTTATGGGGCCACTGACCGGCTTGCCGATAACGGCCTGCGCTTCATGCCGGGTCCGCCGGAGACCTATTACGACATGTCCTATGAACGGGTAAACGGCCATAGCGAACCGATCGACCGGATGAAGAAGCATGGCATCCTCATCGACGGCGAAGGCGTGGTGAATGGCGGCATGACGAAAATCCTGCTGCAGATCTTCTCCAAAACCGTGATCGGCCCGATCTTCTTCGAATTCATCCAGCGCAAGGGCGACGAGGGTTTCGGCGAAGGCAACTTCAGGGCGCTGTTCGAGTCGATCGAGGCCGATCAGATCAAGCGTGGTGTCATCGGGACGGCGGCGGAGTAAACTCTCTCGCACGTCTGAAACGACGCGCGGCGCAGCGAGAGTGATGGGAGGAGTTGAGCATGGACCAGACATCGATCCAGACGTCCGGCGGTGAAGCCGCGGCGACGGACACACTGAAATATATGCCGGGTTTCGGCAACGACTTCGAAACCGAGTCGCTTCCCGGCGCTTTGCCGCAAGGCCAGAACAGCCCGCAGAAATGCAATTACGGCCTCTATGCCGAGCAGCTGTCCGGCTCGCCGTTCACCGCCCCGCGCGGCACGAACGAAAGATCCTGGCTTTACCGCATCCGCCCGAGCGTGCGCCACACCCGCCGCTTCTCCAACGCTTCCTATCCGCTCTGGAAGACCGCACCCTGCCTCGATGAACATTCGCTGCCGCTCGGCCAGCTTCGCTGGGGTCCGATCCCGGCGCCCACCGAAAGACTGAATTTTCTGGAAGGGGTACGGACGATCACGACGGCAGGCGATGCCGTGACCCAGGTCGGCATGTCGGCCCATGCCTATGTGTTCAATGAGGACATGATCGACGATTACTTCTTCAACGCCGATGGCGAACTGCTGATCGTGCCGCAGCTCGGCGCCCTCAGGGTGTTCACCGAAATGGGCATCATGGATGTGGAGCCGCTGGAAATATGCCTCATCCCCCGCGGCATGATGTTCAAGGTCCTCAGGATCGGCGAGCAGCCGGTCTGGCGCGGTTACATCTGTGAGAACTACGGCGCCAAATTCACGCTGCCGGAACGTGGACCGATCGGCGCCAACTGCCTGGCAAACCCGCGCGATTTCAAGACGCCTGTCGCCGCCTACGAGGACAAGGAAAAGCCTTGCCGCGTGCATGTGAAGTGGTGCGGCAAATTCTATGTCACCGAGATCGGCCATTCGCCGCTCGATGTCGTGGCCTGGCACGGCAATTATGCCCCGTTCAAATACGATCTCAGGACATTTTCTCCGGTCGGCGCCATTCTCTTCGATCATCCCGATCCGTCGATCTTTTCGGTGCTCACCGCCCCGACCGAAGATGCCGGCACGGCGAACGTCGACTTCGTGATCTTTCCGCCGCGCTGGCTGGTCGCCGAGCATTCATTCCGTCCGCCCTGGTATCACCGCAACATCATGAGCGAGTTCATGGGCCTGATCCATGGCCAGTACGACGCCAAGGAGGAGGGCTTCGTGCCCGGCGGCATCAGCCTGCACAATATGATGCTGCCGCACGGACCGGACGCGCTCGCCTTCGAAAAGGCAGCCAATGCCGAGCTCAAACCGGTGAAGCTCGATCATACCATGGCCTTCATGTTCGAGACCCGATATCCGCAGCAACTGACGAAATACGCCGCCGAGCTGGAAACGCTGCAGGAGGATTACCTCGAGTGCTGGGACGGGTTGGAACGCAAGTTCGACGGAACCCCCGGTATCAAGTAATAGCATCGGATTTTGGCACATGAAACTTGCGACCTTGAAGGACTCCACCAGGGACGGCCGCCTCGTCGTCGTGTCTCGCGACCTGACCCGCTGCTTCGAAGTCGGCCATATCGCCCGCACGCTGCAGGCAGCCCTCGACGACTGGGAGCATGTGGCGCCGAGGCTCCGGATGATTGCCGAAGGCATCGAGACCGGCGCCCAGCCGACGCGCCGTTTTCACGAGCATGACGTTACGTCACCTTTGCCGCGGGCCTATCAATGGGCCGATGGTTCCGCTTACGTCAACCATGTCGAATTGGTGCGCAAGGCCCGCGGCGCGGAGATGCCGGCAAGCTTCTGGACCGACCCGCTGATGTATCAGGGCGGCTCGGATGTCTTCCTTGCGCCGCGCGATCCGATCGTCGCGGCCGACGAGGCCTATGGCATCGATATGGAGGGCGAGGTCGCCGTCATCACCGGTGACGTCGCCATGGGGGCAAGCCCTGAGACCGCCCGCGATGCCATCCGCCTGGTGATGCTCGTCAACGACGTTTCGCTGCGCGGTCTGATCCCCGACGAGCTGGCCAAGGGATTCGGTTTCTTCCAGTCCAAGCCGGCCTCGGCCTTTTCGCCGGTTGCTGTGACGCCGGATGAGCTCAGCGACGCCTGGCATGGCGGCAAGCTGCATCTGCCGCTGCTCGTCAGCATGAACGGCAAGCCTTTCGGCAAGGCCAATGCCGGTATCGACATGACCTTCGATTTCGGCCAGCTGATCGCCCATGCCGCCAAGACCCGCCATCTCGCGGCCGGAACGATCATCGGCTCGGGAACGGTGTCCAACAAGCGGGACGGCGGCCCGGGCCGGCCGGTCGAAGACGGCGGCGACGGCTATTCCTGCATCGCCGAAATCCGGATGATCGAGACGATCGAAACCGGCGCGCCGAAGACGCCCTTCATGCGGTTCGGCGATCAGGTCCGCATCGAGATGAAGGACCGCGCCGGCCATTCGATCTTCGGGGCGATCGAGCAGACCGTCGGACGTTATGGAGGAGAGGGGGCGCAATGAGCGAGGTCGTTCTTTACGACTACTGGCGATCGTCGGCGAGCTATCGTGTCCGCATCGCGCTCAACCTGCTGGAGATCGACTACAGGACCGTACCGGTCAATCTACTGGAGGCAGCCCACAGGAAGCCGGACTATCTCGCGCTCAACCCGCAGGGGCTGGTGCCGACCCTGGTGATAGACGGGCAAGTTCTGACCCAGTCGCTGGCCATCATCGAATACCTGGCCGAGCTGCGCCCGGAATGTCGATTGCTACCATCGGACATCACCGACAGTCAGCATGTACGCGCGTTGGCCTATGCGGTCGCCATGGACATCCACCCGATCTGCAACCTGCATGTCGTGGCGCATCTGATTGAAGTGACCGAGAAGGCCGAGGCCCGCGAGGCGTGGATGAAGCATTTCATCGCCGACGGGCTTGGCAAACTGGAGGCGATGAGCGGCGAAGCCGGCGGAGCCTTCAGCTTCGGCAATGCGCCGACGATGGCCGACCTCTGCCTTGTCCCGCAAGTCTACAACGCCCGCCGCTGGGGCGTTGATCTCACGCATCTCAAACGCATCGTCGAAATCGACGCCCGCTGCGCCGAACTGCCGGCCTTCCAGGCGGCGCATCCCGATCGCGTAAAACCGTGACGTCACCGCTCGGGTACAAAGCTTCAGGCTGCGGCCCGACAACTGGACGGAGAGACTACGCGTCCCGCCACGAAGGGAACGTTGCAGCCTGGCCCAGCCGCTTGCCCATTTCATCGATAAGCTGCCAGACGGTCACGTTCTCGATCCAGAAACGGCGCCCGGATTTTGCGATCCTGACGCCGCGACCATTCTCGACAAACCCATCGCGGATCACGCTATCCAGCAACCGCTGACGCTCGGCGCGGTCCGGCTGCTCGGCCGAAAGCCGCGACGGCAGCGAGATGAATTCATCCCAGCTATATTCGAAGCAGTTCTGCGCCGTGCGGTTCGCGTAGATGAAGCGCGGATCGGGCAGGGTATTGTGCGCGAGGACCACGAAAGGCGCATCGTGGTAAAGCCATCCCGGCCCTTGTCCGTCCTGGACAAGACGACGGCCGAGGATGCGCAGATGGCTGCCGGTCAGGAGGGAGAAAAAATCGGGATCGCTGCTCAGGTCGAGGGCGTGATTGTCGTAGGGAGAAGTCACGAAAGGCCTCGCTGGTCAAATGCTTTGGTGCAGGCGACATAGCCGATATTCACCGCACAGGTCCATGATGCTTTTGCGAAACGAGACGCTTCCCAGCGGGTGCCAGCATTTACCTTGTCGCAACACTTCTGATTGTGACGCTTGCCAGAGGATCGCCCGTTGTGCATTTGATACTAAGCTGCCGGGGTCGCCATCAATATTCTCTGCGAAGCTATTGTTCTTCTGATCGTAATGGCGTCGGCTGGGCGCGGGCAGCAGGGATTCACGGGGCAGGTGATTTCGTCATCCGGCTATACCAGGCGCAAGCTATGCTGCGAATGACGACAGGAGAAATACAGGTGCTCGAGGGCTCGGGAAGAATGCGGAAATCCGTCTGGTTGATATCGCTGCTGCTGGCGTTCGTCGCCTTGTTCGGAGAGGCGCACGCGGAAATTTCCTACCAACGTTTGGACGGCGCCCCGGGAGAGCGTGGTCTGGGGATAAAGGGCGTGTTTGAATTCTCCGACGATCCGACGAAGCTTGTCGACGAATACAGGCAGTACCGACCGGACTACATCACCTTTGACTCACCCGGGGGAAACGTTAACACTGCAATCAAGTTCGGCCGCGCTATCCGCGCGCTGAATGCAAGAACAATCCAGATCAGAGCCAAGGAATGTGCATCGGCTTGCGCCTTCGCCTTCGTCGGTGGCGTTGAAAGGTTTGCCGAGCCGGGCTCCATCGGCGTGCATCGGGCTTCCCTATCCGGCGATGGCGCCACGGACAGCAAATTGGCAGTCTCGACCGTTCAAGGGGTGACCGGCGAGATCATCGGCTATCTTACCGACATGGGAGTAAGCCCCAATCTGCTGCAGCTTAGCCTGTCGATTGACAGCACCGACATCAGGTATCTCACCGCTGCGGAAATGCGAGACTGGAACATCAACACGCCCGAGAACATGCCCTTGCCACAGGAAAGCGCTTCGCCGCCATCGGACGCCGCGCAGGTGAGCGCAACACCCGCCGACATGCCGTCGGACCCCAGCGCTTCCGAGGAGGCTGCCGCATCCACGCCCGGCGACCTGACCACGGACGCGGTTGATTTCGCCAATCGATATAACGACGAATGGTCGAAAGACAGCACCTCGGCGCTTGCCTTCATGAAGGACGTCTATGCCGATCAGGTTTCCTTCTTCGGAACCTCGGTCGACAAAGACGTCATCCTGAAGGACAAGGCGGCCTTCGCGCAACGCTGGCCGGAGCGAGTCTACAGCGTCAAGCCCGGCTCCGTGACTGCGAGCTGTGCCGGAAAATGCGAAATGTCAGGAATTGTCGAGTGGTTTGCCCGAAACAAGAACACGGGTAAGACGTCCTCGGGGATGGCGGAGTTCTCCTTCGTCTGGAACACGGCCTCTCTGCAGATCGAGTCCGAGACCGGAAAGGTGCTCGCCACGGACAAGGAAGCCAAGGCGCCGGATCGTTTGATAGATCAATGGATAGGACTGGACGACATCTGCCGCGGCAGCACCGATCGTTACGGCATCGAGACGGAGCGGGCCTGCAAACGGCGCGACGCGCTCGGTCCGCTGCTTGATCGCGTTGACTGGTGCTACGGCCATGAAGGCGAAGCCGGAATGGACTGGGCGTGGCACAAATGCGATGCCAACTCCACGAGGTATGGCAAGTAGATACCGCCGGTCCGCCGATAGGGTGCGGCAGTTGTCTGGGCAAGCGGCATCTCTAACACTTTCAATGTACACATCCTGCTTTCCCGAAAATCGTTCCGATTTTCGGGCCGATGCGCTAGCAGCCGTCGAGCGCCTTGATCCTGGAAACCAGGGTCTTGCCAAACACGTAGGTGGTCTGGACGTCGGCGCGACCCTTGCAGCGACGGCCCTCATTGGTGACGTATTCGTAGGAAACCCGGACATCATCATTGCCGCGCAGCGCCGTGCCTGTGAGTTTGAGCGGCTGCGACATCGCGCCGAAGAAGGCGTGGATTGATGCTTCATTGAAAGGCCCCTGGCCACGCTTTTCCGGAATGACCAGCGCCGAGGCGGTTTCACCATCGGCTGCTGCGAGCGCGGAGTAAAAGGCCGTCACCGTGCGCATGGGATCGTGCGGAAACGTCTTGCCCGCCTCGGACGCTGGATCAGGTCCGTCCTCGTCAACCGCGTCATAGGTAATGCCCACGGCCTGTGCCTTGGCGGCCGTCAGCCATGCGATGCCTTCAGGCGGTGCCGACGTCACGTAGGCGATGGCGGTGTCGGATAATCCCAGCTGGTTGAGGTAGGCTCCGACCAGGGCATTGGCGACGCCGCTCTCGCTGGCCTTGCCGTCCACCACGCGATAGGCGGCATGGAAGCCGATATTGGATTCGGGCTGCAGAAACCGCTGCGACCCGGCAAGCCAGGTGAGGGCGCAGGCTGACGCGCACAAGGTCCCCGGCGGGGTAGCCGTGGCAAAGCCTCGAAGGCGGATGGCCCGCCCGATCTCGATTCCGGCTTTGAGATCCCCGCCCTCGCTGTTCAGAAACACAAGGGCCTTGCTGGAGGCGGCGGCCAGGTTTCTGAAGACGATTTCGTCACCGTCGTTCAAGACGCCCGTGACTGAGATCAAGTCCGTGTCACCTTCCAGCGGCTCTCGCGTGATCTCTGCCGCAGACAGAGGAAACGCGCATAGAAACAACAACCCAGCCACGATGTGACGCATCGATTCCCCCACTTTCGCTGGTGTTATTGAACATCGCGAAGGATGTTTTGCAAGACTGATCCTGCAACCCTGCAGAGGGCTTGGCCTGTGGATCGACGTGAAAGAGGACGGACGCCGATCTCGTGCTAGATCCGCTATGACATTTTTTCGCGCGGGTCTCGATCTGATATACAGCGAATGTCGCCATCCTTCTTAACGTGATACGACAGAGCATGTCAGAAGACGAGCATCCTCAGGAAAACACCGTCCTGTCTGGATCTGACGAACCCGAGAAGCCGGCCGAGCGCTACCAGCTCGGCCTCTGCCTTTCGGGCGGCGGTTATCGAGCCATGCTCTTCCATGCGGGATCGCTGGCGAGGCTGAATGAGGCCGGTCTTCCGGCGAAGCTCGATATGATCTCCTCGGTCTCGGGCGGATCGATCGCCTCCGGCCTGCTGGCCTATGTGTGGCCGCGGCTGGTCTTTGAGAACGATGTCGCCGTCAACTTCAAGACGGAATATGTCGATCGCATTCTGGCCTTCAGCCAAGTCTTTTCGGACGGGCCAAGCTTCCTGAAGGGCGTGTTCAATCCCTTGTCGAGCGCGGCGGAGGAGGCCGCGAAACTCTACGAGCGACATCTGTTCGACGGAAAGTCGCCAAGCTTGAAAGACCTGCCGGAATCGCCCTGGTTCGTCTTCTGCGCCAGCAATCTCAGCACCGGTTCGCTCTTCCGCATGTCCAATCGCTATATCGCGGATTACCGGATCGGCGTGTCGTTTCACCCGGCATTGTCGCTCGCAACCGCGGTTGCCGCGTCGGCGGCATTCCCGCCCGTGCTGTCCCCGCTGCGATTGGATCTGTCGCAGTTTTCCTGGAAGAGGGAAAAACTCGACGACACCGTCGGCGAACCCGTTGCGCCAGGTCGGGCAATCTTGAGCGACGGCGGTGTTTACGACAATCACGGCATCGAGCCGGCGCTGAAACGCTGCGATTGCCTGCTTGTCAGCGATGCCGGCGCGCCTTGGCGCTCCTCCACCCGCGGATACTGGAATTATCTCAGCCAGCTCAAGCGCGTTCTCGACACCACCGACAATCAGGTGAGGGCGCTGAGGCGGCGAGACCTGATCGGCGGCTTCAAGGCGGCAAAACAGGCCGAACTGCTCGGCCTCGATGCTCCCTCGAAATCGGCTCTGCGCGCAAGAACGCACGGCGTCTACTGGTCGATCGACAGCAGGGACGCCGAACTCGCGCCCTATGCGTCTTACGCGCTGCCGCCGTCGTCGGTTATTCCCTCCGACGTCGGCACCTATCTTCATTTCCTGGGCGCCAAGGAGACCGAGTATCTGACGAATTGGGGTCACTATGTCTGCGACGCGATGCTCAGTCGGTTCTATCAATCGCCGCTGGCGCCATCGTCCGGCCCGCCGCTGCCTGTCGGGAGCGTCAAACCCTCCCGGGCGGCGAGCGCCAGCAAGCGCTTGTTCGACTTCCTGCCCTTTTGAACGGAGTCGGGCGGCGGCTAAAGATTTGGTTGATTGTTGTCCCACGAAAAAGCCGGATTCCAAGGGGGCGCAATTGACGACGCAAAAGGCCAATGTTTATCCGAATTTCCTTGCCTAAATTGAAGAGCGAGACGTAGTCGCGATTGAACTCTTCGACACCGGAAGGGTGAAGAAACTGCTGACGGCATTGTTTAACAGGGTTGAGCTGCCAGGATGGCATCACATCGTGATCTCGCTGGGGAACGGGGACGCTGTCGCCGCCCTCGCTGAACGCTGCAAATCAGATGGATGTCTGCAAGCTGGCCCGCAATGGACTGGCGACGGATTCTACGAGGTGATCACGATGCCGGGACGGCACTCCTGTCGAAATCACAGCGTAGGGAGCTAGGGGCACCGTAATGACGGATCATAGGTAGCTATAGGCTGCCAGCGAACTCGGCCCGAAGGGAAAAATGTTCACGGACGTGCGCGCTGATCTTGAATGCGCTCGTTATTGTTGATGTCCTGCCAGCCGCGTTTAGGCGCTGCGTTTCCACGCGAGCATAACCCGTGCCTCCGCTTACGTGAGCCGGCACGCTTGCACGTTCGCCGGCTCGCAGGACAACCATTATCAGGCGATCGCGCCGCCGTCCGCAGTAAGGGTCGCACCCGTGATCACGCCAGCGGCGGGGCTTGCCAGGAATACCACGGCATTCGCTATCTCCCTCGGTTCGCCGTAGCGTCCCAGCGACGTCAGGCTTCGCTGGAAATCGGCAGCCGCGCCGTCGGCGGGGTTCGAATCCGTATCCGTCGCACCAGGCTGAACGAGGTTTACGGTGATGCCGTTTGGCCCTAGTTCGCGGGATAGCCCGCGGGTAAACGAGGTCAAAGCCGCCTTCGACATCGCGTACGGTGTTATCCCAGGGAAAGGAACGCGCTCGCCGAGTGCGGAGCCGATCGTGACGATACGACCGCCATCGCGCAGATGCGGAATTACAGCCTTTGCGAACAGCACCGGCGCACGAACGTTGACGTCCATGACCGCTTGATATTCTTCCAGGTTCAAATCGGCGATATTCCCCGCATGGCCAATGGCTGCGCTGTTGACAAGGATGTCCAGCCCGCCCAGCTTCGCCATGGCTTCTTCAACCGCACGAGCGATGGCCTGCGGGTCGGCACTGTCAGCCTGGATGGCGGCGGCGCGGCGGCCATGGCTTTCAATGGACCTGGCAACCGCCTCGGCTTTCTCGGTCGAGCGATGGTAGGTGAACGCCACGTCGGCTCCGCTGTCGGCAAGAGCCACAGCGATAGCCGCGCCGATGCCACGAGAGCCGCCAGTTACAAGGGCGCGCTTTCCACTCAAATCAATCATGTGGGTCGATTCCTTTCATCCCCGTCGGGTCAAGACGCCGCAGATTTGCGGAGCCTCCTGACAGGTTGTTCGGCTTATCTGATGCGCCGGGTGCGCCTCTTGAAGTGACGGGGATTGCGACAGCATGTTGCGCGAAGCGGAACAGCGCCCCAACGTCTCTTCTTTACGAGCCGGAATCGAAGCACTCGATCAGCATCTCCGTCAGCACACGAACTTTTCGGGAGGGGTGCTGTGCGGGAGGTCTGACGACGAAGATGCCGGCGGTGGGCGGTCGGTAACGCGTCATCACCTCGACGAGCGTACCAGTGGCGACATGCTGATCAGTGAGGCCGTCTGGAAGTCTGGCAATGCCGATCCCTTCCAGCGCGGCCGCTAGGAGCGCTACGCCGTTGTCGGCCTTGAAGCGTCCTTGCGGCCTAATGTTAAGGACTTGGTCGCCATCCGCGACCTGCCAGACTTCCGTCCCCTGCATAAGAGCCTGATGATTGAGAAGCTCGTCTGGCGTCTCGGGTGCCCCGTTCGCCGCTACATAGGCCGGGCTTGCTACGAACTTTCCATAGAGCGGCCCGACGCGTCTCGCGACGAGGTTGGAATCCGGGAGGTATCCGACCCGAATGGCGCAGTCGAAACCTTCCGTAATCAGATCGACGAAGCGGTCGGTGTAGCACGAGTAGACATGCAGTTGCGGGTGTCGACGCGCCATTTGAGCCAGCACCGGGGCGAAGTGCGTCGGACCAAACGAGAGAGGTGCTGCAACTCGCAGTCTGCCGCGGAGCTCGCCGGCGGGCAGGATCGTCTCGCGCGCCGCATCGATCTCGGCCGAGATCCTAGCGGCATAATCTCGAAAAGTGGCGCCGTCCTCAGTGAGCGCGATTCCTCGCGTCGTTCGTGAGAGAAGCTGTGCACCAAGCTCGGCCTCTAGCCGAGCGATGCGCCTGCTGACCATCGATTTGGAGATGCCAAGGCGCTGCGCGGCAGGTGTCACGCCACCCGCGTCGGCAACTTCCACGAAGGTTCTGAGATCCTCTATTTCCATCCGGCGTTCCCCATTCTGCAACACAGCTCGCTTTCTCCGAGGGCTACCGCATCATTGGTGGCAATGACAAGGTCTTCGTGCCTCCGAACGGAGCGTTCACATCTGTTTCGACGAACCGCCAACCAAGGATATTCCATGACCTTTCGCAACGGCCTCAACTCCCTTCTCCGCCCCGAGGATTCGGTGCTCGTCCTCATCGACCATCAACCCTACCAGATCGCGAACGTGAACAGCCACGAGCCCACCATGGTGGTCAACAACACGGTCGGTCTGGCGAAGGCGGCTAAGGCCTTTGACGTCCCGACGATTCTCACCACGGTGATCGCGGAGCGCGGCGGCAACCTGTTCCCACAGATCGCCGACGTTTTCCCCGGCCAGGAAATCATCGACCGGACGTTGATCAACACCTGGCAAGACCCGAAGGTTGTCGACGTCGTGAAAGCGACCGGCCGCAAGCAACTGATCATCGCAGGCCTCTGGACGGAGGTATGCGTCGCCATGCCGGCAATTCAGGCAGCCGGCGAGGGCTGGGACGTCACCGTGATTACAGACGCCTCGGGCGCAGTTTCGGTTGAGGCGCACCAAATCGCGATCCAACGCATGATCGGAGCCGGCGTCAACATGATGACTTGGCTGGCGCTTGCAGCCGAATGGCAGCGGGACTGGGCCCGTGCCGAGCAGGCGGCAAAGTTAACGGACGTCATCGTCCAGCATTCAGGCGGTAGCGGGATTGCATATCTGTGGGAGCAGCAGTTGCTCAACACGCCGGCGCCAAAGGCTGGCGCAGGAGTATAATCCGACGTAAAGGGAGAGTGGGATGCGCTCTGTCGCAGCTTGCTCTCCCTCTACGAACGGAGATCAGGCCACAAGGAGGATGTAGTAGATGAGCTGGAACCCCGCGATCGAACCCGGATGCCCTGACAAGGTCGGAACGGACGCAATCGAAACGCTGATCGTCCCACGAGCCCGCGACCTGGGAGGCTTCGAAGTCCGGCGCGCTCTGCCCGCGCCGAACCGACAGATGGTCGGTCCGTTCATCTTCTTCGATCAGGCGGGCCCTGCCGAATTCCTAACCGGGCAGGGCGTCGACGTTCGGCCCCATCCGCACATCGGTCTCGGCACAGTCACCTATCTCTACCGCGGCGACTTTCATCATCGGGACAGCACCGGCGCGGACCAGATCATAAAGCCGGGTGAGTTGAACTGGATGGTCGCGGGCAGGGGCGTATCGCATTCGGAGCGCACGAGCGCCGCGGCACGAACCGGTCCGAACAGCTTGTTTGGAATCCAGACATGGCTGGCCCTGCCTGAAAGTCATGAGGATGTGACGCCCTCATTCGAGCATCATGGCCAGACTGCGCTCCCGATGATCGAGGACAAGGGCGTCTCGGCGCGACTGATCTTGGGCAACGCCTACGGCGAGCATGCCCCCGCCAGAATGTTTTCGGAGACCTTCTACGCCGACGTCAAGCTGGAGCCGTCGGCGCGTCTGCCAATGCCCGACGACCATGAAGACCGGGCGATCTACATCGTCGAAGGTTCGATCTCCGTGGCCGGGCAGGAATTCGGCACCATGCAGATGATGGTGTTCCGTCCCGGAGATCGGATCATGGTGGCGGCAGGCGAGCAGGGCGCGCGCATCATGATCCTCGGCGGCGCCACGTTCTCCGGACCCAGATACATTTGGTGGAATTTCGTTGCTTCGTCGATGGAACGTATCGAAGAGGCGAAGTCGGAGTGGCGGGCCGGAAAGTGGGGCCAGGGTCGCTTTGACCTCCCGATTGACGATCGCTCCGAGTTCATTCCTCTTCCGGACTGACCGCAAGTCGCCTTTCCAGGCGAACCATGTCGCGGCGGGAGTAGCCAGGTACGGGAGGAATTCGTGCAGAAGAGAACGACGGACTGGGCGGGGTGGATGAGGCACTGTTCCTCGCTATCGATGAAGCGGTGGATCAAGCCGTGCGCGCAGGCGGGGCCGAGCTACAGTCAGCTGGCTTCCACACCTCGCCGCACGAATACTTCAGCGACGCTGCACTTCGCCACCTCTTCATGCGCCTATGCCGTGCCGATGTGCGGACCTATAGGGGAGGAGACCCTGACGTCGCTTGGAAAATCCTCTATGCCGGCCGCAACGTCGCCCGCCGATGGGAAATGGATCAGGTCCGGCTAGCATCGACCCGCAAGAAAAAAGAACACGACGAGGATATCGAGAGAGACCAGAGCGAACGGCGGCAGTTGGCCATCTCCGCGCAGACGTTTGTGCTCGGAACGGTCGTTCGTGCCCTGGTGGAACATGTACGTGCCGCGGACCCGGAGATCGACGGCCGGCTGCGGGCTGCGGTCGAAGCCCGCGTCGTCGAGCTCGATGGCGGCTCCGATACAGATCGTGCGTTCATCGAAAGCACTAGAAATTACCTCTCGTACTTCACCAAGGTGCCCGAGGGTGACTAAATCGGCACCGGAAATCGTCGAAGGGAAGCCATGTCACAAGACAATTCCGGCAAGGATCCTGCCGAAACGCAGATCGCCGACATCATTGAGCAGGCTGATAAGGCGTTATCGATCGCAATCCTAGCCGCTCTGCAAGAAGCCAGAAATCTGGCTGCCGAAGGCATGTCAGCTATCGGAAAAGAAGGGGCGGCGCCGGCACTCGAGTATTTCGCTGCCGTCGTTCATCAACGCATGTACTGCCTGATGTGCGGGGCGGATCCGGACACTTTCGAGGGAGGCAACCCCGATATCGCATACCACGTCATCCGCAACAGCCAGAACATTGCCAAGCGCTACTGGTCGGCTGACATTGACATTTACCCGGAGAGAGAAAGTGAGAAGCGTCGGTAGGCGGTTGCCCGCCCAGCAGTGACGTTCCGCCTCATGAAACCTCAGTTGGAGTCATTGCCCGCGAGCTTGTCCATGTGGAACTAAGCGCAACCGGCATAATCGAGGATCCAGCAACGGTTCCCTTCGCGCACGGGCTTCGTCATGTTCTTGACGTCGTGCTACATCTTGACCTTTGCGCCGAGCAGTCGCTTCAGATCGAACCGTGACAGATGATCCTTGATGAGATGGTGGAGTTCGCCAACCGAATCGACATCGTACTCTTAGTTGCCCGTGAGCGGCCGGATAGCGGGGCCAAGCCTGAAGGACTCCTGGCAGTAAACCTGCGGGTCGAGGTGTCGAACTGAGCTCCTTCACCGTGTCCCCAGCCACCGAACGACTTGAAGTTGCGATCTGCTTGCTCGTACCGGTGCTCGGGGATTTCGAGTTCGGCGATCATCGCTTCCAGAAATGCTTCGATCGTTCGATATGCACGTTCGTCACTTCGACCTCGCTCGTACGCGTGAACTTCTAATTGATTCCAACCCGCGCGTTTGTTTCGTGTTCTGCTCCTCTGACTACAACTTTCAGGCGGCGTGGTCCGCCTGAAAGATGTTTTTTGTTTCTGTCCAATAGGCGCTTTAGTTGGAACAATCCCGCCAAACGGCTCCCGAAGATTGTTTCAATGGACGTGACATGAGCTGTGTATGCAGCCGCTCAGCTGCACCCGCTCGTCGCACCGCACGTGTCGCACTTCTCGCAAGTCCCGTTCCGCACCATCGTGAAGTTCTGGCATTCCGAGCACATGTTGCCGGTATAGCCCTGCATGATCGAGCGCTGGCGGCGCTCGGCTTCCACCTTCTTGGCTTCGGTCTTGGCCGTTGCCGCGTCCGCTGCCGCCTTGTCGGAGAAGAGGGCGGTGGCGTCGCTGGTGATTTCTTCCATCACCTCTTCGGCGATTTCCTCGGCCAATTCCTTGGCGCGCTCCTCGTAATCGCGCTTGAAGGCGACGATTTCGGAGGTGGAGATGGCGACCGTCGGTTCCAGCTTGCGCGCGGCGCTGCCGGCAAAGGCGGTCACCGTGCCGGTGGACGCGGCGCGGGCAGGGGCTGCCGTTGCTGCACCCTTGGGTTCGCCCGCCTGGCGTTCGCCGCCGGTGCCAGAGACGAGCGTCGGCTTGTAGCCGCGGGTCCAGCCGGTTGACAACAGGTTGGTCTTGCCTTCCTGGATGCCCTTGCCGAGTGCGGTGTTGGAGAAGTCCGACGTATCGACATGGGCGAGGTCATGACGGCCGAGATAGGAGACGGCAAGCTCGCGGAAGACGTAGTCGAGGATCGACGTGGCGTTCTTGATCGCGTCGTTGCCGATGACCATGCCGGCCGGCTCGAACTTGGTGAAGGTGAAGGCCTCGACATATTCCTCGAGCGGCACGCCATATTGCAGGCCGAGCGAGATGGCGATGGCGAAATTGTTCATCATCGCGCGGAAGGCAGCGCCTTCCTTGTGCATGTCGATGAAGATCTCGCCGAGGCGGCCGTCGCCGAATTCGCCGGTGCGGAGATAGACCTTGTGCCCGCCGACGGCGGCCTTCTGGGTATAGCCCTGGCGGCGGTTCGGCAGCTTCTCGCGTTCGCGCGAAACGCGTTCGATCACCCGCTCGATGATCTTTTCGGTGATGGTGACGGCCTGGGCGGCGACAGGCGCCTGCAGCAGTTCCTCCAGCGCATCCTCGTCGTCCTCGTCTTCGATCAGCGAGGCGTTGAGCGGCTGCGACAGCTTCGAGCCGTCGCGATAGAGCGCGTTGGCCTTGAGGCCGAGCTTCCAGGAGAGCAGATAGGCGTTCTTGCAATCCTCGACGGTCGCCTCGTTCGGCATGTTGATCGTCTTGGAAATCGCACCGGAGATGAAGGGCTGGGCGGCCGCCATCATGCGGATATGGCTTTCCACCGAGAGGTAGCGTTTGCCGATCTTGCCGCAGGGATTGGCGCAATCGAAGACCGGCAGATGCTCGGCCTTCAGGAAGGGCGCGCCTTCCAGCGTCATCGCGCCGCAGACATGGATGTTGGCGGCTTCGATGTCCTTCTTCGAGAAGCCCATATGGTCGAGCAGGCTGAAGCTCATATCGGCGAGCTGTTCGTCGGAAACCTTCAGCGTCTCCTTCAGGAAGTCGGCGCCGAGCGTCCACTGGTTGAAGACGAACTTGATGTCGAAGGCGCTCTTCAGCGCGGCGTTGACCGCTTCCACCTTCTCGTCGGTCAAGCCCTTGGCCCTCAGCGTCGACGGGTTGATCGCCGGCGCCTGGTTCAGGTTGCCGTGGCCGACGGCATAGGCCTCGATTTCGGCGATCTGGCTCTCGGAATAGCCGAGCGTGCGCAGCGCGTCCGGTACGGCGCGGTTGATGATCTTGAAGTAGCCGCCGCCGGCGAGCTTCTTGAACTTGACGAGGGCGAAGTCGGGCTCGATGCCGGTCGTGTCGCAATCCATGACGAGACCGATCGTGCCGGTGGGCGCGATGACCGAGACCTGGGCATTGCGGTAGCCATGCTGTTCGCCAAGCTCAAGCGCCTTGTCCCAGGCCGATTTGGCATGGGCTGCAAGATCCTGATCCGGGTTTTCCGAATGGATCAGCGCGACCGGGTCGATCGACAGCGCCTCATAGCCTGAGGTTTCGCCGTAAGCGGCGCGGCGATGGTTGCGAATGACCCTGAGCATGCTTTCGCGGTTCGGCGCGAAGTTCGGGAAGGGCCCGAGTTCGGCAGCCATTTCGGCCGAGGTCGCATAGCAGATGCCGGTCATGATCGCGGTCAGCGAACCGGCAATGGCGCGGGCCTCGGTGGAGTCATAGGGAATGCCCGACGACATCAGCAGGCCGCCGATATTGGCGTAGCCGAGGCCGAGCGTGCGGTATTCATAGGAGAGTTCGGCAATGCGCTTCGACGGGAACTGCGCCATCATGACCGAGACTTCGAGTACGACGGTCCACAGGCGAACGGCGTGTTCGTAATCGGCGATATTGATGCGCTTGGTGGCCTTGTCCTTGAACTGCAGGAGGTTCAGCGAGGCAAGGTTGCAGGCGGTGTCGTCGAGGAACATGTATTCCGAGCACGGGTTCGAGCCGCGGATCGGGCCGCCGGCCGGCGAGGTGTGCCAGTCGTTCATCGTCGTGTTGAAGTGGATGCCCGGATCGGCCGAGGCCCAGGCGGCGTAGGAAATCGTTTCCCAGAGATCGCGCGCCTTCAGCGTCTTCATCACCCGGCCGTCCTTGCGGGCGGTCAGCTTCCATTCGCCGTCATTTTCGACGGCGCGCAGGAAGTCGTCCTTGATCGAGACGGAGTTGTTGGAGTTCTGGCCGGAGACCGTGAGATAGGCTTCCGAATCCCAATCCGTGTCGTAGGTCTTGAATTCGAGATCCTTGTAGCCCTGGCGGGCGAACTGGATGACGCGCTGGACGTAATTTTCCGGCACCTGGTCCTTCTTGGCGGCGCGGATTTCGCGCTTCAGGGCAGGGTTCTTGGCCGGATCGAAGCAATCGCCGTTGTCGCCGCCTTCGCAATTGAAGCAGGCCTTCATGATCGTCTTCAGATGCCGGGCGACAATCTTCGAGCCGGTGACGAGGGCCGCAACCTTCTGCTCTTCCTTGACCTTCCAGTTGATGTATTCCTCGATATCGGGATGGTCGATATCGACGACCACCATCTTGGCGGCGCGGCGCGTCGTGCCGCCCGATTTGATGGCGCCGGCGGCGCGGTCGCCGATCTTCAGGAAGCTCATCAGGCCGGAGGAGCGGCCGCCGCCGGAAAGCTTTTCGCCTTCGCCGCGCAGCATCGAGAAGTTGGAACCGGTGCCGGAGCCGTATTTGAACAGGCGCGCCTCACGTACCCACAGGTCCATGATGCCGCCTTCGTTGACGAGATCGTCTTCGACCGACTGGATGAAGCAGGCATGCGGCTGCGGATGTTCATAGGCAGACTTGGACTTGGTCAGCTTGCCGGTGAAGGGGTCGACATAGAAATGGCCCTGGCCGGGGCCGTCGATGCCGTAGGCCCAGTGCAGGCCGGTGTTGAACCACTGCGGCGAGTTCGGCGCGACGCGCTGGGTGGCGAGCATATAGGCAAGCTCGTCCTTGAAGGCGGACGCATCTTCTTCCGAAGAGAAATAGCCGCCCTTCCAGCCCCAATAGGTCCAGGTGCCGGCAAGACGGTCGAAGACCTGGCGCGCATCGATTTCGGAGCCGGTCTGCTCATCCTTGGGCAGGGTCTTCAGCGCCGCATCGTCGGGAACGGAGCGCCACAGGAAGGAGGGAACGTCGTTTTCCTCGACTTTCTTCAGCCGGGTGGGGACGCCGGCCTTGCGGAAATACTTCTGCGCCAGGACGTCGGTCGCGACCTGGGAGAATTGCGCGGGAACGTCGATATTCTCGAGGCGGAACACGATCGAACCGTCGGGGTTCTTGATCTCGCTCGTCGCCTTGCGGAATTCGATATCCGCATAGGCGCCTTGCCCGGCCTTCGTGAAACGACGTTCGATGCGCATGGTCTTGACCTCGTGTTGGCGCCCGGTCCCCGCGACCGGGGCGCAAAATTTCTATCCGGCGGCACATTGTCGTCGTGCAGCCAGTCTCGTTTCCGTATTGTCACAGGGGTGTCATCCGGAGATGTTCTTCCTGTATCTTGTGGTGATGGTGGCTGCAAACGCTAAATATAGTATTAACAGCTTATTATCGCCAGTCCCGACGTCACTTTTTTTGGAGGCTGAAAATCGCGCAGAGATCCTGTCAGGCCTGACACCGTTCCCGGTACATCGCCCTGATTCCGCGTCCTAATTTTCAATAGGGAACCGGGCTCGTTACCTCCGGTCCTGTCGCCGCCGCAACATCAGGGACAGTAAGTTTGAAACGGGTGATTCCGTCAAGGGCTGGCCGTTAATTGATTGCTAACCACAACATCTTGTGGATGCGCCTGTGGAGATTGGGGAAAGCCGGGGAGCCCTGAAATTACAATGGCTTGCAGGCGCTGCCGGCTAAGGAAAAGGCTTGAACGGCAAAAAAGCGTCCGGCGGCAAATCTTGGTATGGCATTTTCGGTGCAAATCGGCATGCCGATTCGGTGCGGAAATCGGCCCTGTTCAAAGCGCATCGATGGCGATGGTGACGGTGGCGACGCCGATCGGCCTGTCCTCTTCGTCGATGACCACGAAGCTCGCCTGCGTTTCCAGCATCTGGGTGGATTGGTTGCGTTCCGCCCGGTCGACGAAGATCTCTCGGGAGCCGTCGGCGAAGGTTCTGAGGTATTTCTCTTCGTCGCCCTGCCAGTAGTCGGCGGTGATGGTGCTTTGCCCCACATTCAGCCCATGACTGTCGGTGACGAAAAATTCGACGATCGCCCCCTGCGAGGCGTCCTGCCTGGTTTTCAGATAATTCGACACGGATTTGTCGAGCAGCAGTTGGACCATCTGCAGATGGTGCCGATCGACCTCCGACCGGTAGGTCTCATCGAGCACCCGCAGGTCGATTTCGCTGACATCGGTGAATTTGGCATTCTGCTCGGCGATGGCTTTCAGCACCAGCGGCGTTTCCACCATCGGCCGGATCCGCGTCTCGACATAGTCGCGCACCAGCGGAATATAGGCAGGCTCGGCGCGAGCAGGCGCGAGCGGGGGCAGATATGCCGCCAGCCCGACGGCAACCACCGCAACATATCCCCACCGCGCCATCGTCGTTTCCTTCTATCGCATCGTTTTCCTGCACGCTTTAAGCGCAGTTTGATGCGATTCGCAGCTGCCGAGTTTATGCGAATAAGTTAAAATAGATGTGCATATCCCGATAGCGGATTCAGGAAACCTTGCTGACAAAAACTGGAACAATTTCAAGTGGTAAATACGATGGGTGCGCGCTGCGATCTGTGCGCTCAGCGCGGTCCCTTGGCGATCGGCTCCTGGTAGGTGAAGCCCATGTCCCAAGGGAAGTAGATCCAGGTATCCTGGCTCACCTCGGTGATGAAGGTATCGACCGTCGGAACACCCTTCGGCTTGGCATAGACGCAGGCGAAATGCGCCCGCGGCAGCATGGTGCGCACCTGTACGGCGGTCTTGCCGGTATCCGTCAGGTCGTCGACGACGAGCACCCCTTCGCCGCCGTTTTCGGCAAGCTCGGGCGCTATCCCCTTGAGCAGGGTCATGTCGCCCTGGTTGACATAATCATGGTAGGAGGCGACGCAGACGGTCTCGATCAGCCGGATGTTCAGTTCGCGCGAAATGATCGCGGCCGGAACGAGGCCGCCGCGGGTGATGCAGACGATCGCCTTGAACGTCTGGTCAAGGCCGGCAAGCCGCCAGGCAAGCGCGCGCGCATCGCGGTGGAACTGATCCCAAGAGACGGGAAAGGCTTTATCGGGAAGGGACATCGGGCTGCTCCGCGGCATGAAAAAACAACACGCCGTTTTGCGGCGACCGGACGGGCTTGAGGCGGCGATCGACCAAACAGGAAATCGCACGAGCTGCGCTACGCGAGTTCGCGAGCTGTGGCCGAGGCTCGAAGCCGTCATCGGTCGCCGCAATTAACGGAATTTGCCGTCAAAAGGCAAGAGCGCCAATGATCGCGGCGTGGGTCAGCGCGACAACAGCGTCAGCGCCGTCATCGATTGCAGCAAACTCTTGGTCGTGCCGCCGAAAATCATCTGCCAGAGCCAGGAATGCGTATAGGCGCCCATGACGAGAAGATCGATGCTGTCGTCCGACAGCCGGTTTTCGATGACATGCGAGGTGTTCTTATCCACGCTTCGGGCCGTCGCCAGTGTCGTCTTCACGCCGTGGCGGGCAAGCGCTGCGGCGATCGCGGCGCCTGCGGTCAGCGGCGATTGCAGCGCCGTGTCGACCGGGTCGACCGAAAAGATCTCGACCTCCTCGGCGGCTTTGAGGATCGGCAGCGCGTCGAAGGTTGCGCGCGCCGCTTCCTTCGAGCCGTTCCAGGCGATCAGCACGCGCTTGATCGGCTTCGGCTGGCGGATGATGTAGGGGATGATCAGCACCGGCCGGCCGGTTTCGAAGAGGAAGCTGTCGACGTCGACATGGCTGTCGGAGGCTTTGGCCGGATCGGCCTGCGAGGCGATCAAGAGATCGGCGCTGCGGGCGCTTTCGATCAGCTGTGCGGAGCCGTAGCCGATGGAGGTGGCAAAGCTGCGCCACTCCGAGGAGCCGCCTGAGGCCTCGGCCTTGGCGCGAAAAATTCGCTCCACCGCGATCGTTTCGCTATGCGCCATATCCTGCAGCGCCTGCACGGCGACCGGATCGGGGATTTCCATCGGCGCCACCAGCGGCACGGCGGAGATGTTTTCGGCATGCAGGCCGATCACATGAGCGCCGCTTTCGGCGGCAATGGCAAAGGCGAAATCGGTAACGGCGGCGCTATTGTCTGCTGTATCGAGAATGGCGAGAATGGTTTTGTAAGACATATCAATTCTCCTTGCGCTGAAATGGCGTGCGCGAGGAAGGAATGCACCGGACCGTTCTTCCGTTCCTTGAGGGGGATCAAGCCTGGTCCCCGGTTCCGGTCTTGTCCTCAAGCCTCGGCGGAATGGTTTTCGTCGATGTCCTTCCTCTGGCGGATGGCCTCGATCATGGCTTGCACCTCGGCGCCGGCCGCATCGATTGTTGCCTGCGCGCGGCCGCGCACGACGATCTCGGTCGAGAATTTCTGGCCGATATAGCGGGGGTAGGAACCGATGCTGGTGTCCGGGTGGGCTTTCTGGATCGCCGTCAGGGGAGTGCCGATCTCGCCTTCGCCGTAAGGGCAGGCGATGGCGAGCGACAGCACCGGCGTGCCGGTTCGAAGCGTCGGCAGCACATTGTCGACCATCGCCTGGAAAACCTGCGGCACGCCGGCCATCACATAGACATTGCCGATGATGAAGCCCGGCGCCGTCGACACCGGATTGGCGATATGCACGGATCCGCGCGGCATGCGCGCCATGCGCTGGCGCGCTTCGGTGAATTCCATCTCGCGGCGCCGGTACATATCGGCCAGCAGCCTCATCGCTTCTTCGTCATAGTCGCAGGGCACGCCGAACGCCTTGGAAATGGCATCGGCGGTGATGTCGTCATGTGTGGGCCCGATGCCGCCCGACGTGAAGACGTAATCATATCGAGCGCGAAGCGCGTTCAGCGCCTCGACGATCGCCTCCTCGTCGTCGGCGACGATGCGCACCTCCTTGAGGTCGATGCCGGAAAGAGTGAGCAGGTCGGCGAGGTGGCCGATATTCTTGTCCTTGGTGCGGCCGGAAAGAAGTTCGTCGCCGATGGCGAGCATGGCGGCGGTGACGACGGTGGCGTGGCTCATGGGATGTTCCGTGATGTGAGGCTGGTCAATAGGTAGCGCCCTTCGGCCGCTTTGCAAACATTGCTGGTGAAAGACGAATTCGGATGGGAGCTGTACCGGTTCGACGGTTTTCCCTCGCAACGAAACCCCACAGGCCTGCGGTGACGCCCATCTTCTCATCGGTGGCCTGATCTGAATCGGCATATGGTGCGGACGGCGGGGGTCGAACCCGCATAGCCTAGGCCGAGGGATTTTCTTACCGCTACGGCTTTCGCCGCCGCCTTCCGGCGTTTGTGGTCTGGACTATACCTTCACCCTAGCGTCTGCCTTAGGTGCTGCCCGTCTAGTCTCTACACCTTCCCCTTGCGGGGCTTGGCTCGGGATTGCCATCTGACAGGTTTCCCCGACTTTGAGCAGTTCTACATCAGGCGTTTCCGCCAGTGCACTCAATTTTGTTTAAGTCCCTTGTGTCTACCGATTCCACCACGTCCGCGTGGTTCTTTCTGCTAACAAAGAGAGGCGGCATTCTCAACCGATATTCGGTGTCCAGGTGCAATTCGGTTTCAAAGTCCAGAAGCCCTCAATCGCTTCGTCGCTTCGAATGTCCAGCTGAATCTTGGAGTAGAGCGGGGCCGTCCGGCGCGCCGATCCCAAACTTCGGCAAGCAACTGCGCGCCAGGAAGTTTCAAATTTCCGTTGTCGCCCTGCAAAGTCGCGACAGTCGATTGCAAAATTTCATGCCAGCCGGCGTAGAAAACTGAACACAACCCTTGCGACACAAGCTTGTTGAATTTCGCCGGACATTGGGACAAAGTGCTGGCAGGGGTAGCGTTTGCGATTTTTACTGTTGCAATACGTGCATTGCACTTTCTATCGTGAACATTGGGACATGTGGTGACTTAAAGGGCGAAATGGCTTTTGTTCTGAAGACCTTCGGGAGGCTGCAACTCATTGACGGGGAGGGAAATGCTGTTGCGTTTCCTGAGAAAGGCCTGCTGCTTCTCGCCTATTTATTTACAACCGACCAAGCTTCGGCAGATCGAACGACCGTGGCCCGCTTCCTATGGGGCGAAGCCGACAGGGATGTTGCACTGTCGACTTTGCGGAAGGTGATTTCCAGAGTTAAGTCCCGTCAGGACGATCTCGGCGTAAACATCCTTTCGTCTCAGGGCAACATGCTCATCCTCGACCGGGCGGCTTTGTCTTCCGACATTCTGCTCGCCGGCGAGGAGGACGAGGTGGAGCCGTTCTCCCGGCTCGGACAGTTGGTGGCGCTGATGAATCAGCCTTTTCTGGAGCCGGTTCACAACCATAGCCGTCAGTTTCAGCGCTGGCTCGCCGAACGTGAAAATTTCCATAACGAGCTTCTTGCCAATAGTGTGAGAGCGGCGTCCCAGCTTACCCCGTCGCCAAAGGAATCCGAGCTCCTGAGGAAGGCTGCGGTTATCCTCTTTCGGACCGAGCCGAAGGATCCGGAAACGCTGCAGCTGCTCATACGGATCTTTAAGGCGGAAGGGGAGGTTGAATCCCTTCGCAGCTATTTTGAACAGCGGCGCAATTCGACGGCGAGAGGTATCGCTGCGCGCAGGGAATCCAGTGAGGGTGACGCGAGATCCCCGCGTCCGCCATCCGTGTCGTCAACGGCGAAACTCGAGGCTGCTCTTCCCCTGGAGCCCGAGGACATGCGGATTGCCGTTCCCCGCCTGGTGCTGCTTCCTCCGAAGAATCAATCCGTTCGGCCGCAAGCCGGTTTTCTGGCCGCCTCTTTGGTGGAGGATATCACGATCGGATTTTGCGTCTTCAACAGCCTGGAGGTCATAGCCCCGTATTCGGCGGTTCAGATCGGCCATCAGGTGGAGACGCAGAAGGTCTTCTTTGAGCGGCATCGCGTCAATTATATCCTCGACACCCGGATCAGCAATATCGGCGATGAAGTGACGCTGTTCGCCCAGCTGATCTTTTTCGATCAGAATCAGATTGTCTGGGCCGAACGGTTCAGCCTCGATCGGATGGATCTTGCCAGAGACAGGAGAGTGGTTGCCCGGCAGATCGCTCTGTCCGTGTCCAGCGAAATCGAGCGCCATGAGGCATTGCGCGAAGACCTGAATCCCGTCGCCTACCACAGATATCTTGTCGGCAGGCGGCACTTGGCGCGGCTGACGCTTCCCAACCTGCGGCGCGTTCGCAAGGAAATGAAAGCCGCGCTCAGCGTAAGCCCCGATTTCACCCCGGCGCTGAGCTCGATGGCGCGGACCTACTCCAAGGAATGGTTGCTGACGGCGCGGGGGGATATCGATCTTTTACAATTGGCGGAGACCTTCGCAAAACAAGCCACCGGGACGCGTTCGGACTTCGCCGATGGCTATCGCGAGCTCGGTGTCGCCAAGCTGCTGCAGGGCGCGTTCGATGAAAGCGCCGAAGCCATGGAAGTGGCGGAAAGCCTTGCGCCGCACTACGCCGACGTAATCGCCGATTATGCCGACACTTTGGTTCATTGTTCGCTGCCCGCCATGGCCTTGCGAAAGATCGAGCGGGCAATCGAGCTGAACCCGCTCGGTCCCGATACCTATTTCTGGACTGCTGCAGGAGCAAATTATGCCCTCGGCGAATTTGAAGCGTCGCTGGACTATATCGGGCAGATGGCCGATCCTAATTTAGCGGATAGGTTGTCCGCTGCAAGTTGGGCCATGTTGGGTCATCAGGACAAGGCGCGGATATTCGTACGAAGGTTTCGTGAAGGCAATCCGGACTTCGATGTGGACAAATGGTTGTCTGCAGTTCCAAGTAAAGAGCAGTGGCATAAAGATCTTTATCGTGAAGGCCTGAAGAAAGCTGGATTTTAAACATCAATCGTTAGAAGGGGCAAAACATGGCTACAGTTGTTGTTATTAGTGTTGAAGGTCAAGACGGGCTCTGGGTCGCCGATCTGGACGCCGGCACCGTACTGCCGCTCCCGGTCCCCAAGGCGGGCGGCTTGAAAGTGGTCACCGATCTTCGCGCCACCGGCGCGACGGTGACAAAAGGCGTGAATGTGGCTGTCACCGTCAAGTCCGCGGAAGCGGCATTCTCCGGTCATTATGACGGCTAGACGTGATGACGTTATAGCGCCGTTGCGTCTTTCAGGCGCGTGACGGAAGCTGTAGCACTCTTGATTATCTGTGATTTATTTGGATTCAGATCTTAAGAATCTTTGCAGAAGTGCGAGACGGCGAGCGGGAAATAGACCTGCTCCCCGTCGAGCATAAATGCGGTGCTCTACGATTAATCGTCGTTATTCCCGTACCGACAAGGTGTAGCGGTCTCAGCGATACTATCGGCTGGGTTAGCGGGTTCGTGTCCTCTTGCCCACACAGCTTCATAATACCGTTTGAATATGCACGTATATCGGGGATATAAGCGCGTCATCGCTTGACAAGGGCAATATCGGTGCAAGGATTGCGCCGCGGCGGTTTAGTAAGTGTTGTCTTGTGGGAGTAAGGCGATGGTTTACGATTGGACTGGAGCTAAGGTTCGGCGCATCCGGATCTTCAAGACCAGTGTCGCGCTTGTTCTGGGAACCGCGACGGCTGCGATACCGCTGTTCTTCTGGGCCATGGAGTTTCGCGGTTTCTAACCTGAGACAATCACCGTCTCGCGCCACCTGTTGATCACCCAGCCGGCCAGCAGCCCGAGGGCGGCGCCCATTGCCTTGATGCCGGCGTCATGCAGGCGCGGATGGCGCGTCGGCGAGAAGTACTGCAGATATTCGATGGCGACGGCGCCAGCGATCAGCAGCACGGCCACCAATTTCCACTGTTTCGGATAGGCGAGCGCAAAGGCGAGGCCGACAAGAATATAGGCGGCTGCGCGGTCGGTATCGACAGTCGTGACGGTCTCCGGCCTCAGCCCGATCGGCGAAACCGTGACGAAGAGAATGAAGGCGAGCAGCAGCCAGGCCACAGGTTTTGCGAATTTGAAGATCATCATCGTTCCATATAATTGGCAGGCCTTTGCATTGACAGTTAAAATCAGTTCATCTGCCGCCGAGTTCGTGATTGGCTTAAGAAAGGCTTCCTGAGGCTGGACCAGGGATCAGGATGCGAGCGGCTCGGTCAGCGAACCGGAAATGGCCGGAGCGGGCTTTCTTTTGCCGGCCGGCCTGTGCCATAGCGGCGGCGGCTAATCTTTAGGAATGGACCACGCTCGTGACGAGACTTGAAGTCGAAAGCGCCGAAGCGGCAATGCGCAGCCTTTTCCCGGCGACGCCGCTGCAGCTCAATGACCATCTTTCCGCTCGCTACGGTGCCGATATCTGGCTGAAGCGCGAGGATCTGTCGCCGGTGCGTTCCTACAAGATTCGCGGCGCCTTCAATTTCTTCCGCAAGGCGATCGGGCAGGGCGCTTCCGGCAAGACCTTCGTCTGCGCCTCGGCCGGCAATCATGCCCAGGGCTTTGCCTATGTCTGCCGCCATTTCGGCGTGCCGGGCGTCGTCTTCATGCCGGTGACGACACCGCAGCAGAAAATCGACAAGACCCGCATGTTCGGTGCCGAATTCATCACCATCCGGCTGTTCGGCGATTTCTTCGACCAGTGCTACCAGGCTGCGCGCGACCATGTCGAAGCGGTCGGTGGCGTCATGGTGCCGCCCTTCGACCATGCCGACATCATCGAAGGGCAGGCGACCGTCGCCGCCGAGATCATGCAGCAACTGCCTGAGGGAACGGTGCCCGATATGGTCGTCCTGCCGGTCGGCGGCGGCGGCCTTGCCGCCGGCATTACCGGCTATCTCGACGGCACCGTGGCGAAATCGGCCTTCGTCTTTACCGAGCCCGCCGGCGCGCCGAGCCTCAGACGCAGCATCGAGGCAGGTGAGGTAACGACGCTCGCCAAGGTCGACAACTTCGTCGACGGCGCCGCCGTCGCCCGCATCGGCGACCTGAATTTCGCCGCCCTTCGCGATTTTCCGGCAAGCCAAGTGCAGTTGATGCCGGAGAACGCCATCTGCGTCACCATCCAGGAAATGCTGAATGTCGAGGGCGTCGTGCTGGAGCCGGCCGGCGCCCTGTCGCTGACGGCGATCGCCGCGATGGACGCCGAGGCGATCCGCGGCAAGACCGTTGTCGCCGTCGTCTCCGGCGGCAATTTCGATTTCGAGCGCCTGCCTGACGTAAAGGAACGAGCCATGCGTTACGCAGGGCTGAAGAAGTATTTCATCCTGCGGCTTGCCCAGCGCCCGGGGGCGCTTAGGGATTTCCTCAATCTGCTCGGGCCCGACGATGATATTGCCCGCTTCGAATATCTGAAGAAATCGGCGCGCAATTTCGGCTCGATCCTGATCGGCATCGAAACCAAGGCGCCGGAGAACTTCGCTAGGCTGATCGGAAATTTCGAAGCGGCCGGCATGGGTTACGAGGATATCACCGAAAACGAGATCCTCGCCAACCTGATCATTTGACTTGGCGACAGCGATATCGCCGTGCTAAAGGCGGAGCATGGCTTCGTTCCTTTCAAATCTCTTTTCGATGTTCTCCGGCGGCGGCAAAGCCGCCTCGGAGGCGGCAGGCCCTTCCGGCGAGCCGCAGCTTTACAACGACTGCACAATCTATGCGGAGCCGCGTAGGGAAGGCAGCCAGTATCGGCTTGCCGGCCGCATCGAAAAGAAGGTCGGCGACGAGGTGCTGGTGCGCAATTTCATCCGCGCCGATCTGTTCTCGTCCTCCGACGATGCGCTCGAATGCACGGTGCGCAAGGCGCAGCAGATCATCGATCAGCATGGTTCGTCACTCTTCGGTGACGGCGAGAAGCTTCGTCAGGTCTGAGGCCGGGATTGGCCGCATCTGCATCGGATGCCGGATCACAATTATTCTTGTTTTTCAATCCTGTGACGCGACGCCGCCGCCGGTGATCGGGATATCGCTCACGCAATCTTAAAGGATTGCAGTCAAAGCTATTGCCTGCAGCATGTGCAGGGCCGCCCTCGTGTTTGACTTTTTCGGACGATCGACCAAAGGATCCGCCGTCGCGGCCATTGCGCCCGCGTTCGGTTCAGGGCACCGGCCTGAAGCCGGGGTGCTCTGATGGAGACGCTCAACCTCGCGCTCTTTGCCGTCGAAGCCATCGCTTATTTCGCGCTGATGGTCACCCTTCTGCATTTCCGTCATCGGCTTGGTCTCGGGGTTTTCCTGACGGCGCTCGGCGTCATGCATTTCATGGAGACCTATCTGGCGGCGGTCTTCTATATCACGCTGCCGTTCGGCGATGTGTCGCCCGGCTCGTCGGTCTTCTTCTCCGGCAAGCTGATGATGATCCTGATGCTTTACCTGCAGGAGGATGCCGCGACGGTTCGCCAGCCGATTTACGGCCTGTTCCTCGGCAACCTGCTGACCGTCGGCATTGCGTGGGTGCTGCAACTGCACCTGCCGCTGCAGATGTCGCCCAGCCACACGCCGGATGTGGCTTTCCTTCAGGAAATGGGCTGGCTGATGGTCTGGGGCACGGCGCTGCTTTATGTCGATTCGCTCGGCATCATTCTGCTTTACGAAAAACTGGGCGATTTCTTCCGCCGGCGTGTCGTCCTGCGCTTCCTGATTTCCGGCTTCGTGCTGCTGACCTTCGACCAGATCGGCTTCTTTGCGGCGCTGAATTATTTCCTGGATGTGCCGATCGCCGCATTCTGGGCAGGTTGGAAAGCGAAAATGCTTGCCGTCTGCCTCTATGCGGCAATGTTTGCGATCTACGAATATCGCATTCGCCGCGGCGGCGCGGCCATGTCGGCGCGCTCCATCAGCGACGTCTTCGGCGACCTGACCTTCCGCGAGCGCTACAACGATCTGCTGGAGCGCACCGGCCGCGATATGCTCACCGGCGTTTACGATCGCACGCGCATGGAACTTGAAGCACCGCTGATGCTGAACGAGGCGCTGAGGCAGGGGGTGTTTGCCACCATCCTGATTATCGACGCCGATCACTTCAAGGATGTCAATGACGGCTATGGCCATCTCCAGGGCGATGAGGTGCTGAAGGCGATCGCCGCCCGGTTGGGCACGACCTTGCGTTCCAGCGACCGCGTCTTCCGCTTCGGCGGCGAGGAATTCGTTGCCGTTTGTCCGGGTACCGCCCACGAGGAAGGTCTGCTGCTGGCAGAGCGCCTGCGCTGGACGATCGCCACCAGCGTCAAGACGCCGGACGACAGGCCGGTCACGGTCAGCATCGGTGTTGCCACAGCCGACGAGGACGGCGCTGATTTCACTGCGGTGCTGACGGCCGCCGACGGCAGGCTCTATGCTGCCAAGAAGAGCGGCCGCAACTGCGTCGTTGGCCGCTCCGGCGTGGTGAAACTCGGTTGACCCGATCAAAGCAATGGGTCGGCTGCCGGTGTTTGTGATGTTGCATGTACACAAACAGACACCACCAACAGAATGCATTTTCAATAGGTTATAGTAACAATAAAAACGACTTGTTAGCATAGCGCAAACGTGATCTCCATTGCCGCAACGGATCAGATTTCCTGCGAGGGCGTGGAGACATGAGTGATGCAGTTGCACGAACGAAGGTCGATGGCGGCGAGTTCGCCGTCTTGTGTATCGGAGGATTTCTTCTTTCGATCGCCTATGGCGTGACCTTTCTGATCCCGGTGCTGGTCGGCCAGCGCGGCGGCAACGAGGCGCTTGCCGGCCTGATCATCTCGGCGGCAACCATCAGCACCGTTATTCTGGTCATCCTCTCCGGCCACATTGCCGATGCCATCGGCTCTGCGCGCGCAGTGGCGATTTCCGGCCTGTTTCTCGCGGCATCGGGGCTGGGCTTTGCCACGGTCCCGGCAGCCGGGCTCAGCCTGATGACCGTCGGTTTCGTCCTCGGCATCGGCTGGGGCACGTTCTACGCGCTCGGCCCCATCCTGGTCGCAGCGATCACCGAGCCCGAGCACCGGATCAGGTTCTTTGCCCTGCTTTCAGGATCGATGATGTCTGGCATCGGCGCCGGACCGATCATCGGCCGCATTGTCACCGGCTGGTCCCTGCCGATCGAGACGGCCTTCGCCTTTGCGTTCCTGTCCAGTCTCGCCGGCGGCGCCCTTTATTTCCTGCTGCACGTCAGGCTGACCAATGCCGGCAAGATCCTGCCGCATGTCAACAAGATCTCCTTTGCCGCAGCACGTCAGGTGATCGGTTCGCGGGCGATCTATTCCATCGCCATGGTCGGCATCGGCGGCGCGATTTTCGGCGGGCTTTCCAGCTTTCAGACCAGCTACGCCAAGGCGCATGGCTTCGATTATTCGCTGTTCTTCATCGGCTTCATGTCCGCTGCCATCCTGAGCCGGCTGTTCGTGGCGGCCTATGTGGTCAAGAAAGATCCGTTCTATTCGCTTCTGGTGCTGACCAGCCTGACGCTCGTTTCCATCCTGCTGTTCCTGGTGGTGACGTCAAATCAGCTGGCCTATCTCGGCGCCGCGGCAATACTGGGGCTGGGCTATGGGCTGACCTATTCGGTCATCAACGGCCTTGCCGCAAATGAGGCGCCCACAGGCCTCATGCCGCAATCGCTTCTTTTGTTCTCGCTGTCCTATTTCATCGGCGTCTTCGGCTTTCCACTGATCGCCGGCAACCTGATCGTTTCCTCCGGCATCCAGGCCATGCTGCATGTCTTGCTGCTGCTTGGCGTCGCCAATTTGGCGATCGTCCTGTTTCGTATTGTCCAGCGCGTCAGGAACCCTGACCGAGGCCGGGCAAGATGACTTTGCCCGGCCTTGCTGGTTTACGCGGCGCGGAAGATCTTGGCGCCGGATGGGGCGCTCGTCATGCCGCCGTCAACGGTGATCTCGATGCCGGTGACATTGGAGGAGTCATCCGAGGCCAGATAAAGCGCGGCCTTGGCAATTTCCTCGGCTTCGCTCATGCGGCCGAGCGGGCTCATGCCGCCGATGCGGGCCTCGAGCGCCGACATCGCGTCTTCCGTCTGGGCCATCGGTGACCAGATCGGCGTCTTCGTGCCGCCGGGAGTCACCTGATTGACCCGAATGCCGCGCGGCGCCAGTTCGGAGGCCATATTGCGCGTCAGCGCCCGGACCGCCGCCTTGGTGGCCGCATAGGCCGACCAGCCGGGAGCGCCGAGCACGGCGTGCACCGAACCGTTGAGGATCACCGAAGCGCTATCGTTGAGATGCGGCAGGGCAGCCTGCACGGTGAAGAAAACCGCCGTGAGATTGGTGCTGATGATCTGATTGAATTGCTCGGGCGACGTCTCTCCGAGCGGTGTCGCACCGCCGATGCCGGCATTGGCAAAGACGATGTCGAACTTGCCGACCTTTGCGGCGGCTTCCGCAAAGGCCTTCTCGGTGGCGGCGGCATCGGTGACATCGACCTTCAGCGCAACGACGCCGGCACCAAGCGCCTTCTCGGCGGCCGCGAGCGTTTCCGGATTGCGGCCGGTGATCACCACCTTCGCACCTTCGTCGATAAAGACCTTGGCGGTCGCAAGACCGATGCCGCTGTTGCCGCCGGTGATCAGCGCGACCTTGTTTTGTAGACGCATGATTCATGCTCCTCTTGGAATTGGCAACGATCTGGATTATGATCGTTATCTATAAGGATTATGATTGTAATCTACGTGAGTCAAGGAGCATGATGCCGAAAAGTGTAAGCGGTTTTCGGCCGACATCATGCTCATTCGAATTTATTACGGGGAGATTCGGATGGGTCGTTCGCAGCTGGAAAAACAGAAGACGCACGAAAAGATCGTCGAGACTGCCTCGAGGCGGCTGCGCGAGGCGGGGCTGGAAGGTGTCGGCGTCGCCGATCTGATGAAGGAGGCCGGACTGACGGTCGGTGGCTTCTATAAGCACTTCGCCTCCCGCGACGATCTGGTCGCCGAGGCGATCCAGTCCGCCTTCGATTCATGGGGACGCAAACTGCAGGCCGAGGGCGTGGACCCGGCAAAGATGACGGCTGCCGATATCGCCGATCGTTATGTCAGCACCTATCACCGCGACAACCCCGGCGAAGGCTGCCCCTTTGCGGCGCTGACCTCCGATATCTCCCGCAGCGGCGCGAAGGCGCGGGCGATCGCGACAGACGGGCTCAGGCGTAATTTCGAGGGCTTGGCGAGTAAGGCCGCGGGAGCGGACGAAGCGGAGAGACGGCGTAAGGCGATCACGGCCTTCGCGATGATGGCCGGCGGCGTCGGCCTTGCCAGACTATCCTCCGACGAGGCTCTGTCTGCCGAAATCCTGGAGACGGTCCGGGATTTCGTTGCCGGTATCGACAAATGAGAAACGGCCGGCGAAGGCCGGCCGTTTCGTGAAATATCCGCGAGCCGATCAGGCGGCCAGCGCGATTTCCTGGACGCGCGACTTGGCGGCGTCGATGGCCTTTTCGGCAGCTTCCGGACCGAAAGCCAGACCTTCGACATAGATGGTCTCGACATCGCTGATGCCGAGGAAGCCGAGAACCGACTTCAGATACGGCACGGCATGGTTCAAGGGGGCAGCCGGTCCCTGCGAGTAGACGCCGCCCGAGGTGAGCACCACGTAAACCTTCTTACCGGTGAGCAGGCCGACCGGGCCGCTTTCGGTGTACTTGAACGTCACGCCGGCGCGGGCGATGTTGTCGATCCAGGTCTTCAGCGACGAATAGATATTGAAATTGATGAGGCCGGTGCTGATGACGATCGTATCGGCGGCAAAGAGTTCGTTGACCAGTTCGTCGGAGGTCTTGACGGCGGCGACTTCCTCGGCGGTGCGGGCCTCGGCCGGCTTGCGGATGGCGCCGGTGAAGAGGTCGTCGATATGCGGCAGCGGGCTGGCGGCGAGGTCGCGGCGAACGAGGACGCTGCCCGGATTCTGGTTCTGCAGCTTTTCGGCAAGTTCGACGGCGATCGGCGTCGAGAGCGATTCGGCGCGCGGGCTGGACGTCAGAAGAAGGATGGACGACATGGTGCATTTCCTTTCGAATTGGATTTGACGGCCCGTTGCTGGGAGGTGAGCCGCAGTCTCGAAGCGGAAAATAGGTCTGGCCCGCTATCGAAAAAACGGTGATAATGTCGATCGAAATTATCGATGGAATGGATGGTATGCTTCCGAACCCGACTTTGGACCAATTGCAGGTATTTTTGACCGTCGCCGAGACCGGCAGCTTTTCGGCCGCGTCGCGGGCGCTGAACCGCGCGCAGTCGGTCGTCAGCTATACGATCGCCAATCTGGAAGCGCAGCTTGAAATGCCGCTTTTCGAGCGGTCCGGCGCGCGCCAGCCGAAGCTGACGGAGGCGGGCAAGGCGATGCTCGAGGATGCGCGCCGTATCCTCGGCGACCTGCAGGTCATGCGGGCGCGCGTCAAGAGCCTTAGGGAGGGCCTCGAAGCCGAGGTTTCCGTCGCCATAAGCGTCATGGTGCCATCGCGGGCCGTCGTGGATGTGCTGCACGAATTCCGCGAAAGGTTTCCGTCCGTTGCGTTGAACCTCAATGTCGGCGAGCTCGGCGTGGTGATGGACCTCGTCCTCAGCGGTAAGGCGACGATCGGGATTGGAGGCGCAGTCCTCAAGCAGGACGATTCCGTCGTCACCGAGCGGATCGGGCATTCCTTCATGTTGCCCGTTGCCGCGCCCAACCATCCGCTTGCCCAAATAGACAGGCCGCTCACGCTTGGCGACGTGCGCGAGGAAGTGCAGCTCGTCGTCACCGACGCTTCGGGCCGGACGAAGGGGCGGGATTTCAATGTCCTGTCCTACAAGACGTGGCGCGTCAGCGATATTGCCGTGAAGCACCAGCTCATCAAGGCCGGACTCGGCTGGGGCGGCCTTCCTGCTTCCGTCATCCATGACGATCTGCGCAGCGGCGCGCTCATCCATCTCGATCTGGATGCCTATGAGCAGGGCGAGTATGCCATCTATTCGATGCGCCAGCTCGCCAACCCGCCCGGACCGGCCGCCAGCTGGATGATCGACGCCTTCCGCACACGGCTTTCCCATTGCCCGAACCAGGCCGATTTCCATGCCGAGATGGCGGAACTGCGTGACACCGCACCGCCGCTCGCGGCCGAATGACGAAGGCGCGGAGCCGCGCCTTCGCTGATATGCTTTCGCTTAGAGCATGTCTCGCAAAAGCGTGCGCGGTTTTACGATAAAGACATGCGTAAAACAGAGACCTAAAGCGAGACAAGCGAATCTGAAGGATCGCGACACGCTTTAGAGAACCAGCCTGAACTTCGAGAAGCCGTCGGCGCCGTCGCCGGCCTCCTCGATCTTGACGCTCTTGAGCGCAGCGAGGAATTGCTTCGCCTTCGGGCCGCTTTCGAAGGTCGCCGTCGTGCCCGGCAGCGGCTTGAAGGTCCAGTTCGCATCGGCCGACGGATTGATCGTGCCCTGGTCGTGGACATAGCGGACGATGACGTCACGGTTGGTATCCGGCGCCTGGAAAATCACCTTGTCGGCTGCGATCTCCGGGAAATTGCCGCCGCCGCCGGCGCGGTAATTGTTGGTGACGACGACGAACTTCTGGGCCGGATCGATCGGCTTGCCGTCGAAGGCAAGGTTCTGGATGCGGTTGGCATCCGGATTGATCGCCTTGCCGGCGGAATCATATTTCGGCGGCTGCGACAGGTCGATCTGGTAGGTCACGCCGTCGATGACGTCGAAATTATAGGACGGGAAGTCGTTGTTGAGCAGCGGCGCATCCTTCGCGCCGGCCTCGATGTGATTGAACATGCCGGCCGACATTTCCAGCCAGTTCTTCACCTGGGCGCCGGTGATGGCGACGGCCTGCACCGTGTTCGGGTAGAGATAGAGGTCGGCGACGTTCTTGATGGCGATATCGCCGGCCGGGACGTCGGTATAATAGTCGGCGCCGCCGCGGCCGCCGGCCTTGAAGGGGGCCGCCGCCGAAAGCACCGGCAGATCCTTGTACTTGGTGTCGGCCAGCATCTGCTTGATGTACCAGGTCTGGGCCTGGCTGACGACCTGCACGGAAGGATCGTCGGCGACGAGCGCGAAGTAGGAATAGAGCGGTGCCGACGTCTTGCCGACCGGGGTGCGGACATAGGCAAGCGTCGCCTCGTGCTCGGCCTTGGCGGCCTCGACCACGTCCTTCTTGTCGGCGTAATCGGCAACCACCTTCTTCTTGTCGTCGCGATGGTAGATCGGCCGCGCTTCCGAGGTGAAGTCGACGATCTTCCAGCCGTTGCCGTCCTTTTCGAGCAGCAGGTCGATGAGGCCGAGATGCGAGCCCCAGAAGCCGGCCATCACGGCGGGCTTGCCATGCAGCGTGCCCTTGACGGGATCGGCATTGGCGATACCGTCCCAGCTCTTCGGGCCGGGGAAGACGAGATGCTGGTGGCCGGTGAAGATCGCGTCGATGCCGTCGACGGCGGCAAGATGCAGCGAGGCGTTTTCCATCTTTTCGGATGGCGCGGCGCCATCGATGCCGGAATGGGAGAGCGCGATGACAATATCGGCGCCGGCTTCCTTCATCGCCGGAACCCAGGCCTTGGCGGCCTCGACGATATCTCGCGTCTGCGCCTTGCCTTCGAGGTTCTTGATATCCCAGAGCATGATCTGCGGCGGCACGAAGCCGATGAAGCCGATCTTCACCAGGCTCTCCTTGCCGGCGCCGTCTTTGATCTGCTTTTCCACGATGATGTAGGGCTTGAAGAAGAGATCGTCCTGCTTCGGATCCGAGGCGAGTTGGCCCTTGGTCAGGTTGGCGCAGACGAAGGGAAAGTTTGCGCCGGAGAGGACCTTGAACATGAAGTCAAGGCCATAATTGAACTCGTGATTGCCGAGCGTCCCGACAGTGTAGCCGAGAGTGTTCATCGCCTTGATCACCGGATGGACGTCGCCGTCCTTCATGCCGTGCTGATAGGCCATGTAGTCGCCCATCGGATTGCCCTGCAGCACGTCGCCATTGTCGATCAGCAGCGAGTTGACGGCCTCTGCGCGGATATTGTCGATGATCGTTCCGGTGCGCGACAGTCCCATCGTGTCGTTCGGCTTGTCGGCGTAATAGTCATAGGGGAAGACGTTGACGTGAATATCCGTCGTTTCCATCAGACGGAGATGGGCCTGGTTGGCGCTGGCACGGGCGCTGAAGGGATGCAGCAGCACCAGGGCGGAGGTGGCGGCAAGGCCGCCGAGCAGGGAACGGCGGCTCATGACGCCAACGTCGAAAATGGAAGACATCGAAACTCTCCTATAGGGATCATGCATCGTCCGGCCCGTCAGAATTAGGACGATTTGGCGAGGAGTACACATCAAAAATGACAGGACGGCAAAACAATCCGCCGTGGACGCGGCATGGCTGCGAAATGCAATTCATGCTGCAGTCGGGCTGCCGGGGACAGGATCAATTATAGGCTCAGCACCAGACTGCCGCAGCCACCTGCCGCAGCCGGGGCGCGGTCGATCTGGACGTCAACGTCGGCCGCTGCGGCTGGAACGATCTCAGCCGCATCTTCGGCGCGAAGGCGGTCAGCGTGACGGTTTCGGCGTCGACGTTGCCAAATGAGGTGGGCGATCGCCGCTGGTCGCGGCCCTAAGCTGACGCACCGCCAGCACCGGCCGTATCTCTTTATGGAAAAAGCGAAAATAGGAGGAGACCTGTGCCCGCGCATTCGAATTCACATCGAACTGGATGCCGATGCGGCCGTTGTGCTTCCAGCGGATGATGCCTTCCAGCAGCCCGATATTTTCAGCCTCGATGCGCACCTTGCTGCCGGAAGCGGCATGGAGCGGCGTCTTCGTCTCCAGCGCCGCGCCGGTTGCCGACAGGTTAAGAATGCGGACATCCACCTCGCTATTCAGATATTTGACGCTGCCGAAGACGCGACAGTTTTTCCGGTCGGCCTTGCGGGCTGTAATTTTCAAATTCTGGCTCATATGTTCTCCCTTGAATATGATGGGGAGCATAGCGCACGAAAATTGAAATGGTTTTAGGGGCTTGGCTAAAATTGCAGTCAAATCATCGCCTACTCGCGGCCGTCCTGCGGCCCACCACATGTTCGCGCCAAATGGTGAAGATGCCGGCGCAGACGACGATGATCGAGCCGATGATCGTGTTGATACTGAGCGTTTCGTCATAGATCGTCACACCGATGATCGAGGCGTAGACCAGTGACAGATAGGTGAGCGGCTGAACCGCGGCGGCATCGAGAAGATCATAGGCGCGGATCAGGAAATAATGGCTGGAAATGCTGGTCATGCAGACGAGCGCCATCCAGCCCCAGTCTCCCGCAGACATAGAGCTCCAGTAGAACGGGCCGATGAGGGTCATCGTGATGCCGCCGATGACGCCGGTATAGAAGAAGCTGGTCATCGATGAATCATCGCGGCTGACGAGACGGGTGGCGATGACATAGAAGGCGAAGTTGAAACAGGAAATAATGGCCAGAAGCAATTTCACATCGAAAAACTCGCCTTCCGGCTTCAGGATCAGCAGCACCCCGAATAGTCCGGTGCCGATCGCTGCCCACCGCCGCCACCCGACCCGCTCGCCGAGGATCGGCATCGCCAGCAGTGCGATCAGAATCGGCGTCGCGGAAAAGATCGCCTGTGAACGGGCAAGGCCGATCACGGCAAAACAGGTGATGGCCAGAACCACCTGAACCGCAAGCAGAATGCCGCGTATCACCTGCAGGTAGGGGCGCCTGGTGCGGGCGGTCGCCTTGATGCCGCCGCGCATCTTCGAGGCGAGGATGATGGTGAACAGCGCGAAGGCCCAGTAGCGGATCATCGTCACGAAGATCGGCGGGTAGGTGGACGCCAGATGTTTTGAGATGGCGTCCTGCAGAGAGAAGATGGTGATCGCCAGCAGAGCGAAAATATAACCGTGGGTCTTCGATGTCATGATATGCCGTTGAGCGGGAAACACCGAAAGTCTGGGCAGGCTTTCCGCCAATATGCAAGGCCTCAAAGCCCGACATTCGGCTTGTCGATGATTTCTCTGAGCGCGAAACTGGAATTGATCTTGACGACGTGGGGCAGGGCCGAGAGCCAGTCACGATGGATGCGCTCGTAATCCTCAAGGTCGCGGGCAGCGACCCTGAGAATATAGTCGTATTCGCCCGACATCAGGTAACAGACGAGCACGTTCGGGCAGAGCTTCACCGCCGCCTCGAATTCCGCCAGCGTCTTGGCGAACTGGCCGGAGAGCGAAATATGCACGATGGCGATCATCTTGTAGTCGAGCGCCTTGTGCGAAAGCCGCGCGTGATAGCCGCCGATGACGCCGCTTCTCTCCAGAATGTCGAGCCGGCGCGAACAGGCCGAAGGCGACAGGCCGATCCGTTCGGCAAGCTCGGCATTGGTGATGCGGGCATTGGCCTGCAAAGTCCGGAGAATCGCAAGATCGATGGTATCGAGATCGGCCATTCGAATAACCTTCGAATCAAGAGGCATTGAGCGCAATAATCACCGAAAAATCACCTATTGGCAAATCGTCTTTGCAAGGACATTTCGCTGTCTTGATGGTTGGATTCCTCATCCGAAAAATCCGCGGCCGCGGAGATAAAATGAGAGGAACGCCAATGCGTGTCGGTTGCCCGAAGGAAATCAAGAATCATGAATATCGCGTCGGCCTGACGCCGGCTTCGGTGCGCGAATACGTCGCCCATGGCCATGAAGTCTGGGTGGAGACGAAGGCGGGTACCGGCATCGGCGCCGATGACGCCGCTTATGCCGCGGCCGGCGCGAAGATCGCCGCCTCCGCCAAGGATATCTTTGAAAAATGCGACATGATCGTCAAGGTAAAGGAGCCGCAGCCCTCCGAATGGGCGCAGCTGCGCGACGGTCAGCTTCTCTATACCTATCTGCATCTGGCGCCCGATCCGGAACAGACCAAGGGTCTGATTGCCTCCGGCGTCACCGCGATCGCCTATGAGACGGTAACCGACGAGCGCGGCGGCCTGCCGCTGCTGGCGCCGATGTCGGAAGTTGCCGGCCGCCTGTCGATCCAGGCGGGCGCGACCGCGCTGCAGAAGGCCAATGGCGGCCTCGGCGTCCTGCTCGGTGGCGTGCCCGGCGTGCTGCCGGCCAAGGTCGCAGTCATCGGTGGCGGCGTCGTCGGCCTGCATGCCGCGCGGATGGCCGCCGGCCTTGGCGCCGATGTCAGCATTCTCGACCGGTCGCTGCCGCGCCTGCGCCAACTCGACGATATCTTTGCCGGCCGCATCCACACGCGTTATTCCAGCATCCAGGCGCTGGAAGAGGAGGTCTTCTCGGCCGATCTCATCATCGGCGCCGTGCTGATCCCCGGTGCCGCCGCGCCGAAACTCGTCACCCGCGAAATGCTGTCCGGCATGAAAAAGGGCGCCGTCATCGTCGACGTCGCCATCGACCAGGGCGGCTGCTTCGAGACTTCGCATGCGACGACCCATTCCGACCCGACCTACGAGGTCGAGGGCGTGGTGCATTATTGCGTCGCCAACATGCCGGGCGCTGTCCCCGTCACTTCGGCGCATGCGCTGAACAACGCGACGCTGGTTCACGGCCTGGCGCTTGCCGATCGCGGCCTGCGCGCCATCGCCGAAGACAAGCACCTGAGGAACGGCCTCAATGTGCATAAGGGCCGCATTACCAACAAGCCGGTTGCCGAGGCGCTTGGCTACGAGGCCTTCGCGCCGGAGAGTGTGCTTAACGTAGCGTAAGCTGCTTGGCTCAAGGTAAGGTTAAGTCGCCGGTCTCCGCAAAGGCCGGCGTCTTTACCTTGTCGATCCGGCACTGGAAGCAGTTGTTGCGCGCCGAGCGCACATGCACGTAAGCGATACCAGGCCGCGCCAGCAATGTCTCGGCATAGGCCGGAATAGCGGCGATCTCGATCACCGCCCCGGTGCCGTAGACGATACGGTCGTTCTCGCCATAGCCGCGGACGATGAAGTCGGGCTGGTGGTCAGCACCGGCGGCAGTATCTCTTCGGCGGCGTAGCGCTTGCAAGGGTTCTTGTGCAGGAAAATCGGCCCGGTCTCGGCATAGGGCTGCAGCTCCGGGAAGGGCCGGTAGGCGAAAACCAGCAACTCATCACCCTCTTCGATATCCTGCAGGCAATGGCGGCAAGGGTTGCCGTCACCATCTGATATCATCGTCTCGGGAAGATTATCATAGGCGTCGCGGCCGCCGTTCCAGAGGGCCTCGGCATCGGCAGTCGGCATGGCGGAAAAACGAATGGCGGTCATGGCAAATCTCCTTGTGATCGCCATGAAATTGCGCCCTGGCGGCTGCCCAAGCCACCCGTTTCTTGCGCGTTGCCAATTGTCGCCGGCTCATCAACGATTGGTGGAGAATTTCCACCTCTCCTTCCTAATTCCTGTGCTCGTCACAGGAATCCAGTGCGTCCAAGTCCTTGGGTGCGATAGACTTTTTCCGTCATGGTATACCTTCATTCAGGGCGCAGACGCGCCGTGGCTGGATTCCTTTGACAAGCACAGGAATGAGGGGCGGTGGGGTGGGCGCTTTCCCCGCATAGCCTGCTACCTGATATGGTTAGCAGTCAGAAACGTGCACTAGGAACCAGCCCTCAGCCTTTCCGGGCCATCTCCAGCAACTCCTTGTCGCTGAGCGGCCGGACAATGCCGGTGCCTGTGGAGACCGGGGAGAAGCCGTACATCTGATAGAGCTGCAGCGCGCGCGGGTGGTCGAGATTGTTGGTGGTGGTGGTGACCCGCTTTGGATTGAGCGACCAGATGGCGTAGAGCGCCTGCAGCAGGAACCATTTGCCGATGCCGAGGCCGAGCGCATGTTCGATCAGGCCGAAATGGCTGAGTTCGATCGTATCCTCGTCCTCGCAGAAATATTCGTAGAAACCGGCGGGCGCGCCATTCACATAGAGAACGCTGATATTGTTGCGCTTGTCGTTCAGCGTCTGGGCAAGTTGCTCGTCGCTCATGCGCAGCCGGTCCACCCATTGCCAGCGCGCGCCGACCTGCCGGTAGAGATAGCGATAGAACGGCAGCGGGATCGCCGGCGCGCGCATGATTGCCGTCTGGATATTGACGGGCACCGGCATGCTTGCCTTCGGCGCCGCCGTCATTTCGAGCCGCGTGATGTGAGCTTTCAAAGAAGCAGGTGTCTTCCCCATGGCGATCAGGCTTTGACTGGTGTCGGCGGGCCGGTGACGATGGGCGTGTCGTCACGGCTGCCCCATTCGCTCCACGAGCCGTCGTAAAGCTTGTTGTCGTGATGGTCGAGCGATTCCAGCGCCAGCGTGATGATGGCGGCGGTGATGCCCGAGCCGCAGGAGGTGACGACCGGCTTGGAAAGATCGATGCCGGCATCCTCGATGGTCTGGCGCAGTTCGGGCAGCGATTTGAACCGGCCCTGGTTGGCGAAGACACCGGAGGGCAGGCTGCGGGCGCCGGGCATATGGCCGGAGCGCATGCCGGCGCGCGGCTCGGGCTCGGCGGCGGCAAAGCGGCCGGCGCTGCGGGCGTCGGCGATCTGCATCGCGCCGCTTGCGACGATGTCGCGCATCGTATCGAGCGTCACCACGCGGCTCGCGTCGAAATCGGGCGTGAAGACCGCCGCCGCAGGGCTGGGCACGACGGTTTCGAGCGCACGACCCTCGGCCTTCCAGCCGTCGAGGCCGCCGTCGAGCACGAAGACGTTCCTGGCGCCCATCACCCGGAATAGCCACCAGACCCGCGGCGAGGCGAACAGGCCGATGCCGTCATAGACGACGATGCGATCGTTCTCGCTGATGCCGAGCCGGCCGACTTCGGCAGCGAAATAATCGGGCGAGGGGATCGTGTGCGGCAACGACGTCGAATGGTCGGCGATCTTGTCCTGATCGAAACGGATGGCGCCGGGAATATGGCCGGCCGCATATTCGGCGTCGGCATCGCGTTTCTGCGCGGGCAGGTAGAAGGAGGCGTCCAGCACGCGCAGATCCGGTTTGCCGAGCTCGGCCTGCAGCCAATCGGCCGACACGACGAAACGGCTCTTGGTCTCACTCATGATGCTCTCCCTTGATGCTCAGGCTTCGTCGCCGGGCATGCCGAAACGGATGCGGAAGCGCCGGTTCTCCTTGCCCTTCTTCTCGATCTTGGCGATGTGAATCTGGCCGACTTCCTGTGTCTCGGAGACATGTGTGCCGCCGCAGGGCTGGCTGTCAATCGAGGAGTTTTCGCCGATGCAGACGAGGCTGACGCGTCCGAGCCCGATTGGTGGGCGCACGTTCTTCGATTTGACGATATCGGGATTGGCGGCAAGTTCCTGGTCGGTGATCCATTGCAGGTAGACCGGATGGTTCTGACCGACCAGTTCCATCAGCTTTGCCGTAACCTCGTCCTTGTCGATCGTCTCGCTCATGTCGAAATCGACGCGGCTTTCCTCCTCGCCGACGGCAGCCCCGGTGATCGGATAGGAGCAGACGACCGACAGCAGATGGCAGGCCGTGTGCATGCGCATCAGCCTGTAGCGGCGCAGCCAGTCGACATGCAGCACCAGCGTCTCGCCGACCACAGGCCGCGGCTCGTTTTCAAGCGGCACGTGGATAACAATATCCTTGCTCGGACCATGTTTCGTCTGGCCAAGCGCAATCTTGCTGCCGTCGGCGCGTTCCAGTTCTCCGGTATCACCCGGCTGGCCGCCCGACGTTGCATAGAAGCAGGTCTGGTCGAGTTCAATGCCTCCGTCCTCGTGCACGGCGGTGACGACCGCCTCGCATGTCGAGAGATAGAAGTCGTCACGATAGAGGGCATTGACGGGCATGGGTCTCACGCGGGTTCGTAGGGCACGTCTATATCGGGCGAGTTGGCCATCCAGCCCGGAACCGGCAGCCCCTTCGAGGTCAGGAAATCGGGATTGAAGAGCTTCGACTGATAGCGGTTGCCGTAGTCGCAGAGGATCGTCACCACCGTGTGGCCGGGGCCGAGATCCCGGGCGAGTTTGACCGCGCCGGCAATGTTGATCGCCGTCGAGCCGCCAAGGCACAGGCCCTCGTTTTCGACGAGATCGAAAAGATAGGGAAGCGCTTCGGCATCGGAGACCCGATAGGAAAAATCGGGGGTGAAGCCTTCGAGATTGGCGGTGATGCGGCCCTGGCCGATGCCCTCGGTGATCGAGGAGCCCTCGGATTTCAGTGTGCCGTTCTGATAGAACTCATAAAGAGCAGCACCGTCGGGATCGGCGATGCCGATCTTGATATCCGCCTTGAAAGCCTTGAGGCCGGCAGCCACACCGGCCAGCGTGCCGCCGGAGCCGACCGAGCAGATGAAGCCGTCGACCTTGCCGTCGGTATCGTTCCAGATTTCTCGAGCGGTCGTTTCGACATGCGCCTGGCGGTTGGCGACATTGTCGAACTGGTTTGCCCAGATCGCCCCGTTCGGCTCGGTCTTCGCCAGCTGCCCGGCGAGCCGGCCGGAAACCTTCACATAATTGTTCGGGTTCTTGTAGGGAACGGCGGGCACCTCGACGAGTTCGGCGCCAAGCAGTTTCAGCGCGTCCTTCTTTTCCTGGCTCTGCGTTTCCGGGATGACGATGACGGTGCGGTAGCCAAGCGCCTTGGCGACCAGCGTCAGCCCGATGCCCGTGTTGCCGGCCGTGCCTTCGACGATGACGCCGCCGGGCCGAAGCAGGCCCTTCCGCTCTGCGTCGCGGATGATGTAGAGCGCGGCGCGATCCTTTACCGACTGGCCGGGGTTCAGGAACTCCGCCTTGCCGAGGATGGTGCAGCCGGTCGCCGCCGACGCGCCCTTGAGTTTGATCAGGGGCGTATTGCCGATGGCTTCGAGGACGGAAGGGTGGAAGGTCATGGAATCTGCCTCTATTCGAACTCTTACTTTAGGAACGGTCTTTTCCCTTCACAAGGCTGAGTTGGCAAGAAATGCTATTCCACGCCTCTGTCGGGCACGATAAAATTTGGCCTTCGTCCCCCGAAATGACGCATGGCCCGCAATCCCGCCACGCGCAGGGTGATCCGAAGATTGACTTTCCCCGTACGGATGACGACAAAGCGAAACGGAGCGCGGCAACGGGGCGTGACCGAAACCGGCATGATTGACGAGCAGATCGACACGATCGATGCATTGATGGCGCATTATGTCGCCGGCTCCTTGCCCGAGCCGGCGCGTGTACTGGTGCGGTCCCATCTCGAAATGAAGCCGGACAATCGCAGCCTGGTGGACAGCCTCGAGCTGCTGGCGGGGGAGGCGCTCGAAAGTGCGTCCGGCACCGCCATTGCCGACCGCGACCGGCGGCTTCAGGCGATCTTTTCCTCTGCCGCTCCGGTCGCGGCGCCACGGGCGGCCGCACGGCCGGAGAATGCGCTGTTTCCTCAGGCATTGCGTGATCTCGTCGGCTTCGAAGCCGAGAATGTGCCCTGGCGCCGGCGGTTGCCGGGCTTCAAGGACTATTGCCTTGAGATGGATGGCTGTGAGGTCAGCCTGATGTGGATCCGTCCAGGCCGCGCCCTGCCGGCCCACACCCACAAGGGCATGGAACTGATCCTCATCCTCGACGGCGCCTTCAACGATGAACGCGGCCGTTTCGGCCCCGGCGACATCTCCATTGCCGACGAGACGGTCGACCACCGGCCGGTCGCCGAAAAGGACAGGCCCTGCATCGCCTTTGCCGTTTCGGACGGCCCGGTCAGGCTGACGGGATCCTTTCGTCAGATGATCGGCGACCTGATCGGCTGAAAGCAGCCACAATGGTGTGATAGAGCCATAAATCCGGGAGCAACAGAAACTTCCGGAGCTGTTTTCGTGTTGGTCAGGCAGAGCCGGAGGAAGATGTCATGCGTGATTTCATCGCCCGTCCCGAACATGGAATCGTCTGGATCACCGGGGCGAGCTCCGGTATCGGCCGGGCGCTTGCGCTGAAGCTCGCGGCCGAGGGATACAAGGTTGCCGTTACCGCAAGACGTCACGAAAAGCTGGTCGAGCTGCAGGCCGAGGCCCGCGGCCTTTCCGGCAGCATCGTCGTTCTCGACGGCGACGTGACCGATGCCGAGGACATGGAACATATCATGGCCTCCATCGAATATCAGCACGGCACGCTCGCCATGGCGATCCTCAATGCCGGCGTCTATCTGCCGGTTCACGCCGAGGATATGAACCGCGCCGATTTCGAGAAAAGCTTTGCCGTCAATCTTTCCGGCGTCGTCAACTGTCTGTTGCCGGCGATCGGCCATATGAAGACGAAGGGGCAGGGGCAGATCGCCATCGTCTCCGCCGTCAACGGCTATGGCGGCCTGCCGACAGGGGCGGCCTATGGCGCCACCAAGGCGGCTCTGATCAATATGGCCGAAAGCCTGAAATTCGATCTCGACAAGATCGGCATCCGCATCCAGCTCGTCAGCCCCGGTTTCGTCGACACGCCGGCAACGCGGAAGAGCGCCTTTCCCACGCCGGCGCTGATACCGGTGGAGGAGGCCGCCCGGGAGATTGCCGCCGGTCTGAAAACACAGGCTTTCGAGATCACCTTCCCGAAGCGCTTCGCCACCATGGTGAAGCTGGCGCGCTTGCTGCCCTATGGGGCTTATTTCCCGCTGGTGAACCGCGTAACCGGCTGGCGGGAGCGGCCGCCATCGGCCGGTCACCATCCGGTGACGCCGCATCTGGCGGAATGATCACCGGCGCGAAAACACCACCTGACGCACATCGATATTGCGGGCGCGGAAACCGGCCTCGCAATAGAACAGATAGAATTCCCAGAGCCGCTTGAAACGCTCGTCGAAACCCATCGGGCGGATACGTTCCCACACCGACCAGAAGCGCTCGCGCCATTCGGCCAGCGTGCGGGCATAGTCGAGTCCGAAACCGAAATCCTTGTCCAGCGACAGATCGACCTTGCCGGCAAGTTCCGCCAGGTGATTGCGCGTCGGCAACATGCCGCCGGGAAAGACATATTTCTGGATGAAGTCGGGATTGCTGCGGTACTGGTCGAAGGATTCCGGCTGGATGGTGATGATCTGCAGGCCGGCCTTGCCGCCCGGCTTCAGACATTGCCTGAGTTTGGAAAAATAAGACGGCCAGTATTTCTCGCCGACCGCTTCGAACATTTCGATCGAGACGATCCGATCATAGAGCCCGACCTCGTCGCGGTAATCCTGGAAGCGGAATTCGACGCGGTCGCCAAGGCCGGCCTTGCGGATGCGCTCTTCGGCGAAGGCGAGCTGCTCGCGGCTGATCGTCAGCCCGGTCACCTTGCAATTCAGCTCGCCTGCCGCGAATTCGGCAAAACCGCCCCAGCCGCAGCCGATCTCCAGCACGTGATCCCCAGGCCCGATGCCGGTCGCCTCGGCGAGCGCGCGGTATTTGGCATTCTGTGCCGATTGCAGATCGTTGGCCCCGGTGGAATAGAGTGCCGAGGAATAGGTCATGCTCGGATCGAGCCATTGCCTGTAGAAATCGTTGCCGAGATCGTAATGGGCTGAGATGTTGCGCTTCGAGCCCGTCCTGGTGTTGGTATTCATCCAATGGCGGACGCGCTCGAGCAGGCGGCCAAGGCCGCCCTTGCCATGCGCATAGCTGAAGGCGGCCTCGCCGTTGACAAGAAAGAGTTCGAGAAAGGCGGTGATATCAGGGCTGTCCCAGTCGCCGTCCATATAGGTTTCGGCAACCCCGATCGTGCCGCTGGCAAGCGCACGATAGGCGAGGTTCCAGTTGTGAAGGCTCAGGGCCGCTTTCGGCCCGGCCTTCTTGCCCTCGACCAGCAGCCTGCGGCCGTCGGGGAGCGTGACGGCGAGCGAACCGTGCTGCATGTGCAGAAGTCCGCGCAGCGCCAGCTTTGCCTTGAAGGGCAGACCCTTCACCATGCGGGACATGTTTTCGGCCGTCAGCGTCACCGCATCGCGAGCCAGCAGATTCCAGTCCTGCGCCTTGCTCATCTCTCCTCCTCCAGCATTTTCTTGCCGGTTAGGGACGACGAAGCACCCTTTCTTATTCGCGCGGCCGCCCCCCGGCCATTGCATCGAAGGCTACCGCATAATTCCCGAAATCGGAACAGATTTAACCGGCCCGGCGCGGGGAGCTGCGCGTCGATGCGCTATCTTTGGTGGCGTTATAAGCTGCGAGTGCCCGGCTGCGCGCGCTCGCGTGGTCGACGATCGGTTTCGGATAGGTTTGGCCAAGGGTGATGCCCGCCTCGGCGAGCCTGCTTCTCGGGGCTTCGAACGGCCGGTGGATATATTTTGCTCCGAGTTCCCGAAGCTCCGGCACGTAAGCCCGGATATAATCGCCGTCCGGATCGAAGGTCTGGCCCTGCAGCACCGGATTGAAGATGCGGAAGAAGGGGGAGGCATCGGCTCCCGAGCCCGCCACCCACTGCCAGCTTGCCGCATTGTTGGCGGGATCGGCATCGACCAGCGTGTCGCGAAACCAGGCTTCGCCCCGACGCCAGTCGACCATCAGGTCCTTGATGAGGAAGGAGGCGACGATCATGCGCACGCGATTGTGCATCCAGCCATGGCGCCAGAGCTGGCGCATGCCGGCATCGACGATCGGGTAGCCCGTCAGTCCCCGGCGCCACGCGTTGAAATCACTATCGTCGTTGCGCCATTCGAAGCCGTCGAAACGATTGTTCCAGTTCTCGGAGGCAAGCTTCGGGAAATGGAACAACAGGTGATAGGAGAATTCGCGCCAGGCGATCTCCTTGCGGAAATGGACGGTATCGGCCGCCGATACGCGTTTTGACAGACCGCGTGTCGCATCCCAGATGCGGGCAGGGGAGATCTCGCCCAGCGCCAGATGCGGCGACAGCATCGACGTCGCCTGCTTCGCCGGAAAGTCGCGGTTTTCCTTGTAGCCGTCGAGCGTGTCCTCGACGAAGGCGCGGAGCCTCTCCTTTGCGCCGTGCTCGCCCGGCGTCCAGAGATCGCTAAAACTCTTCGCCCAGTCGGGCTTCATAGGCAGCAGCTTCCAGCTCTCCAGCGGTTCCGACGTCGCAAGCTCCGATGCCAGCCGCAATTTCGCCGGCGGGTCCAGCGGCGGCTCCGGTTCGCCGGCGCCCTCCAGCGCCCGCCAGAATGGCGTATAGACGCGATAAGACGCGCCATTGCCGGTCATCAGCCGGGAGGGTTCGTGCAGCAGCTGGCCGCCGAAGCTTTTTGTCTCGATCGCCTGCTTTTCCAATTCCAGCTTGATGCGGATGTCGATGGATATTCCTGACGGATCGTAGCGGCGGTTCCAGAAGACGGCTTCGGCACCGCTCTCCCGGATCAAAGCGCAGAGCACCTGAAGCGCCTCGCCGCTGGCAAGCACCAGCCGTCCCTGCCGCTGGCGCAGCGACTTATCCAGCGCCTCAAGCGAATGGTGAAGCCACCAGGCCTGCGCAGCGCCCAATGGGCCGGCGCCCGGCGCGGGCTCGCTGATATAGACGGGGATGATCGGCCGCCCGGAGAGATGGGCAGCGTTCAGAGCCTGGTTATCGTCGAGGCGCAAATCCTTGCGAAACCACAGAATGACAGGTTGTGCCGCGTCCTTTGTCAATGAAACCATTCCCTGCATGTCTTCCCTGCTACGGCTCTACGGAACGGCCGGATCAAAAGTTTCATCCGGAAGAATGCTTTCATCGCTGTCGCCATATGAAAAGGCCGGCGTGAACCGGCCTTTTCTGCCAGTGGAGAGCCGCGCTTTAGTTGTCGTATTCGCGGCAGGCTTCGCTGATCGATGCGCCGCTCTGACCGCCGCGTGTGTCGACACCGGACATCTGTTGCGGCATGCCGGCGCATTCCATCGTTTGCGGCCGGCCGATGCTCTGTGTCGTCGTCGGATCGACCGGCGCGACCTGCACCGGATACATGCCGTTGTCACTGTTGGTGTAATCCGACGAATAGTTACCCGAACTCGGATCGGTCGAGCCGCCGTTCGTCGGCCCGATCGGGTCGGGGTTCGACTGGGCAAAGGCCGACGATGCCATGCCGATCGCGAGCAGCGACGCGGCAATAAGGGACTTGGTCATGAGGATATCCTCCTTTGATTTTCATCTTGGGTGGCCCTCGGCTAACTGCCTGTCGGAATCATTGTTCCAAAGTTTTGCGAAAAACCTGCACGCACGCCTTGCATGGTTACGCATAAACCTTAACCGCCGAAGCCGCTGGATCGTCGCTGCCGCCTGCCTTAGGGACGTGGTGAAACGCTAGAAATCAGCAGCATGAGGCCGCTATGTTCGTTTCCCCTCGCGAGGCCGCAGATCTCGGTCTCCAGATCGCCCTTGCACTCGCCCTGACGGCAAGCGGCATGGCAATCGCGTCCTCTGCCATGGGCGGCCAGAAGCCCGGTATCTCGGCGATCGACATCAGCCGCCCCTCGCTATGGACCGCCATTCCCAAGCGCATCGATCCGACGACACAGGCCTATCTGCGCGCCGACGCTCCGGCCGGACCGGAACTCGCCGGCGGCACCGACGACCTCTGCCACGATCCGATCGGCCTTCGCCTTTCCTGTGATCTGATTGCCACCTCCGGCATAGCGGCTTTTTAGCGGCGGCAGTTTTGGGGCGTCGCCTCTTCCTGCCGAAGCTTGCAAAAGGGGTGATTTGCCGTTTCATTGCGCAATAGCGACCACATCCGTCCGACTCTTTTCCTGAAGGATTCAGCCTTTTGTCCCTGCCGATGCCCCGCGGCTTCGAGAAGCCTTATGCCGCCTTCCTGTTCGATATGGACGGCACCATCCTCAATTCGATCAAAGCGGCCGAGCGTGTCTGGAGCGACTGGGCAAGGCGGCACGGGCTCGATGTCGCCGACTTTTTGCCGAAGATGCATGGATCGCGCGGCATCGACACCATCACCCGGCTGAACCTGCCAGGCGTCGATCCAGAACATGAGGCAAGACTGGTGACCGAGGCGGAGATCGCCGACGTCAGCGATGTCGTTGCCATCTCGGGTGCCGCGGCCTTCCTGAGTTCGCTGCCGCCGGATCGCTGGGCGATCGTCACCTCCTCACCCTTGCGTCTTGCCCGCCGGCGGCTTGAGGCGGCAGGCCTGTCGCTGCCGAAATTCATGGTGACGGCGGAGGACGTCAAGGTCGGAAAACCCGACCCGCAATGTTATATTCTGGGCGCCGAACGCCTTGGCGTCAGCACGCGGGACTGCCTGGTGTTCGAAGATGTCGCCGCCGGCATTACTGCCGGCGAGGCGGCCGGCGCCGACGTCATGGTGGTGACGGCGACCCATCATGACAAGCTGGAAACAGCCCACCCGACCCTCGCATCCTATGACGAGATCTCGATGCGCATCTCAGCCGACCATAAGATGTTGATCGTGCCGAACGCGGCCTGATAGCAGCCGCGTTACGGTTTCCGGCCTCTCACTCCGCGGCCGCGGCAAGACAGCGATCGATGATCCTGCCGATTTCGCCGCGGCAGGAGCCGCAATTGGTCCCGGCGCTGGTTTCCTTGCCGACCGCCTCGACGCTGTGGCATCCGCCGCGCACGGCGGCCGCGATCTGGTTGACCCCGACGCTGAAGCAGGAACAGACGGTGGCGCCTGGATCCGGCCTTCCGGCGCCGGGACGGCCCGCGACGAGCGCAAAGCGTTTCCTCAAATCGCCGTGTGCGATGGAGAGCTGCGAGATCGCCCAGTTGCGCGCGACCGCAACCGGCTCGCGGGCGAGGAACAGCGCGGCAAGCAGGGTCTCGCCGTCGAAGAAGGCAAGCCTGAGGTCGCTGGATTGCCGGTCGGCGTAACCCAGCGGTTCGATCTCATCGGGAATGGCGAAAACCGACCGGCACCAGCCCGTCCAGTCGTCGACGGCCTGGTCGAACGCAAGCTCCAGCCGCCAGCCGCCTTCGGCTTTCGCCAGCGCCCAATAGGCGGCGTCGGGCGTTACGGGTTTTGTCGCCGAGACGGCGAAACCGTAACGGGTAGCGGGGAAGGGCCGGACGGCGACGGCGACGTTCTTCGACGCCGGCTGACCGGAAACGGGATCGGTGATCGGCGCGACCACGGCGTCGATCCGCGCCTTTGCCGCGAACTGGTCGTTCCAGTGCATCGGCGCAAAGATGCCGCCGCGCGCCTGGCGATCGGTCACCAGCGCCCGGACGATCGCCTTGCCGTGCGGGCTGTCGATCTCGACGAGGCCGGCGCTTGTTATACCGGTCTCGATCGCGTCGCGCGGATGGATCTCGGCAAAGGGTTCGGCGATATGGGCGGACAGCCGGGCGCTCTTTCCGGTCCGCGTCATCGTGTGCCACTGGTCGCGGATGCGCCCGGTATTCAGCGTGAAGGGGAAGTCGGCATTGGTGCGATCCGTTGCCGGTGGTTCCACCGCGACGAAGCGCGCCTTCCCGTCGGCGTGGTAGAAACCGCCATCGGCGAAGAAGCGGCTGACGCCGGGTTCTGTGCCTGCCGCCTGCGGCCACTGGAAGGGCGACAGTTCGTCATAGGCGGCACCTGAGATACCGGCGCGGGCGCCGATGTCGAAGTCGCGGCTGCCGTTGTTTTCGAAGGCGGAAAGGCCGGCGTGTTCGGCGAAGATTTCGGTCGGCGCGTCGAAATCGAAGGCGGCAGCAAATCCCATACGGCGTCCGACTTCCGCAAGCTGCCACCAGTCGGCTTTCGCATCGCCGGGAGCGCCGAGAAATGGCCGCTGCCTGGAAATGCGCCGCTCGGAGTTGGTGACGGTGCCGTCCTTCTCGCCCCAGCCGAGCGAGGGCAGAAGCACATCTGCATGCCGGGCCGTATCCGTCTCTTTCAGGATGTCGGAGACGACGACGAAGGGACAGGCGGCGATGGCGCTTTCGACGCTGTTCGCATCCGGCATCGAGACGACGGGATTGGTGGCCACGATCCAGAGCGCCTTGATGCGCCCATCGGCCACGGCGCGGAACATGTCGACCGCTTTCAAACCGGGTTTTGCGGCGATGACCGGCGATTGCCAAAAGCGCTGCACGCGGTCGCGGTCTTCAGGATTTTCGATCGCCATATGGGCGGCGAGCATGTTGGCGAGACCGCCGACCTCGCGCCCGCCCATGGCGTTCGGCTGGCCGGTCAGCGAGAAGGGGCCCATGCCGGGGCGGCCGATGCGGCCGGTCGCCAGATGGCAATTGAGGATAGCGTTGACCTTGTCGGTGCCGGAGGAGGACTGGTTGACGCCCTGGCTGTAGCAGGTGACGACTTTTTGCGTCGTCTCGAACAGACGGAAGAATTCCCGGATCTGCATGGCCGGCAGGCCGGTCATTTCCAGCAGATCGTTGATATCGAGTGCTGAGGCTGAAGCAAAGGCGCCGGCAAAACCTTCCGTATGCGAGGCGATATAATTCTGGTCGATCGCAGGGCTTGTCGCGAGATGGGCAAGCAGCCCCATGAACAGCGCGACATCGCCATCCGGGCGGATGGCCAGATGCAGATCGGCGATATCGCATGTCATCGTCCGGCGCGGATCGATGACGACGATGCGCATGTTCGGCCGCGCTGCCTTTGCGGCGGCCAACCGCTGGTAGATGACGGGATGACACCAGGCGAGGTTGGAGCCGGTGAGCACCACCAGATCTGCGAGTTCGATATCCTCGTAGGTCCCCGGCACCGTATCGGCGCCGAAGGCGCGGCGATGCCCGGCCACGGACGAGGACATGCAGAGCCTGGAATTGGTGTCGATATTGGCCGAGCCGATGAAGCCCTTCATCAGCTTGTTGGCGAGGTAATAATCTTCGGTCAGCAGCTGGCCGGAGACGTAGAAGGCGACGGAATCAGGCCCGTGTTCGGCGATGGTTTCGGAAAAACGCCGGGCGACCAGATCGAGCGCCTCGTCCCAGCCGCTGCGTGCGCCTGCGATTTCGGGATAAAGAAGCCGGCCGTCGAGATCGATGGTTTCGGCAAGCGCCGAACCTTTCGAGCAGAGCCGGCCGAAATTCGACGGATGCTCGCGATCGCCCTTGACGCTGACGGCGCCGGCTTCGTCGACCGTGGCGATAACGCCGCAGCCGACGCCGCAATAGGGGCAGGTGGTCTTGACCTCAGCCGCCATTATTCAGCCGCCATCAACAGGCTTTCGAGCGCGATGAACAGGGCGCCGTCCTCATTGCGGACCGGTATGGTCCGTACCTCGCCCTGGTCGGCGCCGAGCGCCTTGCCGGTTTCGAGAGAGATCACCCAGTTGTGCAGCGGGCAGGTCACCGCCTTGGCATGCACGATACCTTGAGAGAGCGGGCCGCCCTTGTGCGGGCAGTGGTCCTCGATGGCGAAGACCTCGTTTTCAGCCGTGCGGAAGACGGCGATCTTGCCCTGCGGCGTCTTCACGCAGCGTGCACCGCGCAAGGGGATGTCGGAGATGTCGCCGATTGGATGCCAGTTTTCATTGGGCCAGTTCATGTCCATCTCCTTATTCGGCAGCCTGCGGATAGCCGATCGTCGCCATCGGCTTGAACTCGTGCTTGTCCTTGCCGGAAACGCGCTCCGACCAAGGGTCGACCTGGGCGAATTTCTGGCTGAAGACGAAGCGCTCGTAGTAGGCTTTGCGCTTTTCGGCATCGCCCATGATCTGGCGGCGGATTTCCTCCAGGCCGACGCGCTTGGCCCATTTGTAGATGCGCTCGAGATAGCGGGCCTGCTCGCGGTACATCTGCGTCAGCGCCACGATATGCTCCAGCGCTTCGTCCTCGGTCTTCACGAGGCCGAGCACCTCGGTGCCCTTGATGTCGAGACCGGCCGCACCGGCGAAATGGATCTCGAAACCGGAATCCACGCAGATCACGCCGATATCCTTGCAGGTTGCTTCGGCGCAGTTACGCGGGCAGCCGGACACGGCCAGTTTCAGCTTGGCCGGGGTCCATGAGCCCCACATGAATTTCTCGATGCGGATGCCGAGACCGGTGGAATCCTGGGTGCCGAAGCGGCACCAGTCCGAACCGACGCAGGTCTTCACGGTGCGCAGGCCTTTGGCATAGGCCTGACCGGACACGAAGCCGGCCTTGCCGAGATCGGCCCAGACGGCGGGCAGATCTTCCTTCTCGATGCCGAGAAGGTCGATACGCTGACCGCCCGTCACCTTCACCATCGGGATTTCGAATTTGTCGACGACATCGGCGATGGCGCGCAGCTCGTTCGAATTGGTGACGCCGCCCCACATGCGCGGAACGACGGAGTAGGTGCCGTCCTTCTGGATGTTGGCGTGGACGCGCTCATTGATGAAACGCGACTGGTAGTCGTCGGCATATTCGTCCGGCCAGTCGCTGACCAGGTAGTAGTTAAGCGCCGGCCGACACTTGGCGCAGCCGCAGGAGGTCTTCCATTCCAATTCCTGCATGACGGCAGGGATGCTCTTCAGGCCCTTGGCCTTGATCAGGCGGCGAACATCGTCATGACCAAGTTCGGTGCAGGTGCACATCGGTTGCACGGCGGCCGGATTGTAGCCGTCGCCGAGCGTCAGCGCCATCAGCTGTTCGACGAGGCCGGTGCAGGAGCCGCACGAGGCGGATGCCTTGGTGTGGGCGCGCACGTCGTCGAGCGATGTCAGTCCTTTGCTCGTGATCGTCGAGGTAATCTTGCCCTTGCATACGCCGTTGCAGCCACAAATCTCCGCGTCATCCGGCAAGGCTGCAACGGCCGCCATAGGGTCCAGCGGCGACCCTCCCTGGTAGGCCTGACCGAAGATCAGCGTCTCGCGCATCTCCGAAATATCGGTGGCCTTCTTCTTCAGATCGTTGAACCAGGCGCCGTCGGCGGTCTCGCCGTACAGCACGGTTCCGATGATCTTGTTGTCTTTCAACACCAGGCGCTTGTAGACGCCGGCTGAAGCATCGCGCAGCACGATCTCCTCGCGGTCGTCGCCATCGGCGAAATCACCGAGCGAATAAAGCTCGATACCGGTGACCTTCAGCTTGGTCGGCGTGTCCGCATGCACGAAAGCCGGCGAACGGTCGTCCGAGAGATGTGCCGCGGCAATGCGGGCCATTTCGTAGAGCGGCGCGACGAGGCCGTAGACCATGCCGCCCACCTCGGCGCATTCGCCGAGCGCAAAGATATCGCCGTCCGAGGTCTGCATGCCGGCATCGACGACGATGCCGCGATTGACCGCAAGGCCGGCGTCCTTCGCCAGGCCGACGCTCGGACGAATGCCGACGGCCATGACGACGAGGGTTGCCGGGATGATGCGGCCGTCGTCGAGTTCGATGCCTTCGACCTTGCCATTGCCGATGATCGCCTTGGTATTGGCCTTGCAGATGACCTTGATGCCGCGTTCCTCGACCGCCTTCTGCAGGAGATAGCCGGCCGCGGGATCGAGCTGGCGCTCCATCAGCGTCGGCATGACGTGCAGCACGGTGACGTCCATGCCGCGCTGGGCAAGGCCGGCCGCCGCTTCGAGGCCAAGCAGGCCGCCGCCGATGACCACGGCCTTTTCGCGCGACTGGGCGGCAAGCAGCATCGCCTGCACGTCGTCGAGATCGCGATAGGTGATGACGCCGGGCAGATCCTTGCCGGGAACCGGGATAATGAAGGGCACCGAACCGGTGGCGATCACCAGCTTGTCGTAGCTTTCGGTGACGCCGTGATCGGAGGTGACGGTCTTGGCGACGCGATCGATGTTGACGATCTTGTGGCCCTTGTAGAGCATGATGCCGTGTTTGATGTACCAGCCGTCACCGTGAATGATGATCTGCTCGTAGTCCTTTTCGCCGGAGAGAACCGGCGACAGCATGATACGGTCGTAATTGACGCGCGGCTCGGCATTGAAGATCGTGACTTCATAGCGTCCGGGCGCCCGTTCGAGGAGGTGCTCCAGCATGCGCCCGGGCGCCATGCCATTGCCGATGATGACGAGTTTTTCTGTCATATTTCCAAATCCTTAGATCAGGTTGCAGCCACGGGCGCCGAGTGCCCTTGGCGCGACAATTGCTTCACGGACAGGTGCATCCAGACGAGCGAGATCGCGACGATTGCGAAGAGCAGCAGGAAGCAGCTGGACCAAAGGCCGGTCATGTCCTTGAGGAAACCGAAGGCGATCGGCAGGATAAAGCCGCCGAGACCACCCATCATCCCGACGATGCCGCCGACAGCGCCGACGCTTTCGGGGTAGTAGGCCGGGATGTGCTTGAAGACGGCGGCCTTGCCGAGGCTCATGAAGAAGCCGAGCACGAAGATGACGACGATGAAGATCACAGGGGTGATGGTCGTCGCCGGCAGGGACAGAATGAGCGTGGCCACGGCCGACACGGCCAGCATCGCATACATCACGCTGCGCGCACCCTTCTTGTCCGACAGCACGCCACCGAAAGCGCGGAAGATGCTGCCCGGGATGGAGTAGGCAGCCGCGATCATGCCGGCAGTTTCGAGGTTGAAGCCGTAGACGCCGACCAGGTAGCGCGGCAGCCACAGGGACAGGGCGACGAAGCCGCCAAAGGCGAAGAAATAGTAGAGGGAGAAACGCCAGACCTGAACATTCTGCAGCGGCGCGAATTCCTCGGCGAAACTTTTGGAGGCGACGCTGCGCTCGCGGCGAAGACGGAAGGCCGGATCGTCCGACGTGGTGAACCAGAAGACGATTGCCATCAGCGCCAGACAGACGGCCCAGATTTCCGCAACCGCCTGCCAGCCCCACGCAAGCAGAACGAAGGGAGCGGCGAATTTGGTCACGGCCGCGCCGACATTGCCCGCGCCGAAGATGCCGAGCGCCGTCCCCTGCTTTTCCGCCGGGAAGAAGGGCGAGACGTAGGCGACACCGACGGCGAAGGAGCCGCCGGCAAGCCCAACGCCGAGGCCGGCGATCAGCATCTGCGTATAAGTCTCGGCGTAGGAAAGCAGAAAGGTCGCCAATGCGGCGGCAAGCATGGTGAGCGTGTAGACCAGACGGCCGCCGTAACGTCCCGTCCAGATGCCGAGGACGATGCGCACGAGCGAGCCGGTGAGAACCGGGGTGCCGACCAGCAATCCGAACTCGGCCTCGTTCAAGCCGAGGTCCTGCTTGATGCGGATGCCGATGATCGCAAAGATCGTCCAGACCGCGAAACAGAGGGTGAAAGCGACTGTGGAGATCCACAATGCTTTGGCTGGTTCGCCGTCGGACATAGGCTGCACTTTCTCGATGACAGACATGGCTTCTCCGTGACCCGACAAAGGTCGGGCCGATCCATCGCTGGGGGTTAAAAACAAAAAGCCGCTGGTCAGGCTGCGCAGGCACGAGGCGCGCGAAATATCCTGATCAGCGGCTTTGCTGGTGGCGCCCGCCGTTGGACGCCGAATTCATGGTCTGATGCGAGCGCCTACTGGGCCCTCATACTGCGCTGATCGCCATTGATCTGTGCGGTAACAGCCCTGCAAGCTGCGTGCCAGTTTGGCGTCTTTTATTTAAGATATTGAATAGAAATGATATTTCTAACATCCGGCCATCTGCTCGTTTTTGCGGCGGCCAAAAATCGTGCAAGTATTTTGTGCGTTGCAGTGAAGGCAGGCGGCGAATTTTGCTGGCGTTTTGTGCAGGCCGGCCTGAATCAGGTCTCATCGCCGTGGGAAGCGAAGGGCAGGGCGCTCTTGACGGCAAAGCGGGCCACATAGTCCGGCAACTGCCCCGGATCGAAGACATGGCCGTCCATGAAGCGGTCGCCCTCGTCATTGCCTTCGATGCGGATATCGGCGTCATCGGGCGCGTTGGCGTCGCCGAGCGCCGTGCGATAGAGATCCGAACGGTAGGCGGATGCGGCGGCGCGCGCCTTGTTAAGGCTGGTCTCGGCCTGTCCCCAGCGGATCATCTGGCTGTAGATCCACAGCGCATGGCTTGGCCGGGGATAATTGGCGAAGCCGGAATGGAACTGGAAGTAATCGGCAATGACGCGGCGATTGCCCCTGGCGTCCAGGCTGAATTCGCCGGCGAGAACACGGCGAATAATCTCGACGGGCGCGGCGATATAGCGGGGATCGGCAAGAATTCCTGCCAGCGCGTCGTGATTATCCGCCCGGTCACACCAGCGGGCGGCCGCGTCGAGCGCCACGATCAGCCGGGAAACGGTCTCCGGATGGCTTTCGGCCCAATCCGGCCGCATGCCGATTACCTTTTCCGGGGCCGACGGCCAGATGTCCTGTTTGGCGGCGACGATGCGCCCGAGACCGCGCTCCGAGGCGACCATATTCCACGGCGCGCCGACGCAGAAACCGTCGATCGCCCCGGCTGCCAGGGCATCCGAGGTCAGCGGCGGCGGCACGACGACGAGCTTGACGTCCCTGTCGGGATCGATGCCGCCGGCCGCCAGCCAGTAGCGGAATTCGTAATTGTGCGAGGAGAAGGGATAGGTGACCCCGAAGGTCGGCAGTGGCTCGCCGCGCGCTTTGATCGCCGCCAGCGTCTTCGCCAAAGCCTGGGCATTGTCGAGCGCATTTGCCGTTTCCGGCAATCCCGCATCATCCCGCATCCTGTCGAAAAGCCGCGTCGACAGCGTGATCGCATTGCCGCCCCGCCCCAGCGAAAACGGTGTGATCGTCGGCGAGGGATTGGAGCCGAGGCCGAGCATGGAGGCGACCGGCATCGGCGACAGCATATGGGCGATGTCGAACTGGCGGAACGCCAGGCGGTCGCGCACATTCGCCCAGGAGACGTCCTTGACGAGATCGAGCGTCAGGCCTTCTTTCTGCGCGAAGCCGAATTCCGCCGCCGCAATCAAAACCGATGCGTCGACGAGCGGAATGAAACCGGCGCGCAGCACTTTCGGTCCTTCGGCGTTGATGCGTGCGGGCGAGGGCAGCTCGCCGCCGGATTTGGCGGTCGTCGTCATCATATCCACTCCGGTTTCCTCCGGAAATCTAAGAAGCCTGCCGTCACATCAACAGTCCCGCGGCGGTGACGACGCTCTGGGCGATTTCCGACATCTTCTTCTTTTCGTTCATCGCCGTCTGGCGCAGCAGCGCGAAGGCCTCTTCCTCCGATAGTCCGCGCATTTTCATCAAGATGCCTTTGGCGCGCTCGATGAGCTTGCGTTCCTCCAGGGCAGAACGGGCGTCCGCAAGCTCCCGCCGCAGCCGGCTGAAGGCATTGAAACGGCTGACGGCCATGTCGAGGATCGGTTTGACCCGTTCCTTCTTCAGTCCGTCGACGATATAGGCCGAGACGCCGGCATCGACAGCCGCTTCGATCGAGGCTGTGTCGGAGCGATCGACGAACATGGCGATCGGGCGAGAGACCGTGCGCGTCAGCTGGAACAGATGCTCCATCATGTCGCGATTGGGGTTTTCGATATCGATGATGATGACGTCGGGCATCAGCGTTTCGATGGTGCGCGCGATGCCGTTGACCTCATGCACCACGGTGACGCGCGCATGCCCTGCCTCGCGCAGTCCTTCTTCGATGATGGAGGCGCGTATGGCATTTTCGTCGATCACCAGAATTGTCAGATCGAGATGCGTCATGACTCTATTTATGACGCGCTGCAGCAATTCTGGCAAGGTGCAAGCCTCAAAAATGTGCATGAGAACAGATGCCTAAAAAATGACCACATTGCCGTTGTTTCGGGCTGCGCCGCTGGTCAGTAGGCTGATGCCCGCAGGTCAGTTTCCGGCCCATCACCGCTTGAGGAAGCGATCCGTTTCGGCGAAAAGGCCTGACGCTCTTTGACCTCCATCTTGTGAGGGGCCAGCAGCGCGTAATCCTCGGGCGGAAGGCAAGCAGATTGGCCACCAGCGAATTTCATCCGATCGACCGGACCGCTCCGGACAATGGGGCGGCAGCCCGCCTGCTGCGGGCGATCGAGGCGGTTCTCGGCATCGCGGCGGCGTTGGTTCTCGCCGTGTTGCTCGTCATGGTGCTCGTCACCGTCTGCCTGCGCTATTTCTTCGGCACCGGCTTCATCGGCGCCGAGGATTTCGGCATCTGGCTGAACGTGGCCCTGGTCGCGCTCGGCGCGCCGCTCAGCCTCAACAGTGCGCTTGCCATGCGCCTCGATGTTTTCGTCGGGATGCTGCCGGAAGGCCTGCAGAAGGTGACGCGCGTCGGCGCCGATGTCTTCACGGTGCTTTCGGCGCTGATCCTCGCCTTCGGCGGCCGCGAGATCATGACGATGCTCGGCGGCGTCTCGCCGACGCTCGGCCTGCCGGAATGGATCCGCTTCGGCTTTCTCGGCGCTGGCGGCGCGCTGATCCTCATCGTGCTGCTTCTGCAGCGCGTGGCCGAAGGCAAGGTCCTCCCGGTTGCTCTTTCGCTGGCCCTCGGCATCGCGCTTTATGCCGGCATTCCGCATATCTCGGTTGATCTCGACTGGCCGCCGAGCATCTTCCTCGGGCTGATCGCGGCGGTCGGGCTGGTGCTTGCCGCGCCGCTGCCGCATGCCTTTCTCGCCGCAGCCTATGCCGCCATCGCCTTCGGTAGCAGCCTGCCGGAGCCGGCGATCGTTTCTGCGACCGTCACCGGCATATCGAAATTCCTGCTGCTCGCCATTCCCTTCTTCCTGCTCGCCGGCGGCCTGCTGACGGCGTCGGGCGTCGCCAATCAGCTCGTGCGCTTTGCCGCCGCCATGGTCGGTCATCGCCGAGCCGGACTGGCGCAGACGACGCTTCTGACCAGCGTTCTGTTTTCCGGCGCTTCCGGCTCCTCGGTCGCAAATGCCGCTTTCGGCGCATCGACCTTCCAGCCCGAGCTGGTCAAACACGGTTATCGCCCGGCGCAGGCGGCGGCGATCATCGCCTCGACATCGGTTCTCGACAACATCATCCCACCCTCGATCGCCTTTCTCATCCTTGCCTCGGCGACCAATCTTTCCGTCGGCGCGCTGCTGGTCGGCGGCTTCTTCGCCGGCGGGCTGATGGCCATATGCCTGGCGGTCGCCATCTATCTGACCGTGCGTGAGCAGGCGCCCTTGCCGCGGACCAGCGCGAGACAGCGCTGGCAATCGGCGGTCCAGGCGATCCCGGCCTTCGGGCTGGGTGTCATCGTCGTCGTCGGAATCCGCATCGGCATCGTCACGACGACGGAAGCGGCAGCGCTCGCCGCTTTCTATACGCTGCTGCTCGGCATCGGCGCGCGGCTCGGCATCCTCTCGCTCTATGCCGCCTTCCGCCAGGCGGCGGTCGAGGCGGCGGCGATCGGTCTGCTGATCGGCACGGCCGGCCCTTTCGCCTTCCTGCTGGCGGTCGACGACGTGTCTTCGCTGATCGCCCATCTGACGACGGCGCTCGGCGGCAGCGCGCTGGCCGTCATCCTTTTATCGAACGTCATTCTGCTGGCCGTCGGTCTCGTTCTCGACATCGGTGCCGCGATCCTGCTCTTCGGCCCGATCCTGCTGCCGGCAGCGATCGCGGCCGGCATCGATCCGATCCAGTTCGGCGTCATCATCGTCGTCAACCTGATGATCCATGGGCTGACGCCGCCGCTCGGCATGCTGATCTTCGTCGTCAGCGGCGTCACGCGCATTCCCGCCTCAGAACTCTTCCGGGCGGTGGTTCCCTATCTGCTCGCTCTCCTGGTCTCCCTCGCAATCCTCTGCGCCTGGGCCATCATTTTCTAATCAACAGGACAACCCTATGAACAATCTTGACCGCCGCAATTTCCTGAAAACCGCAGCGCTCGCCGGAACGGCTCTCGCAGCGCCCGCCTTCGTCAGTACCGCCGACGCTCGCACGACGATGATCACGATCGCCTCGCTGCTCGGCGACGACAAGCCGGAAACCAAGATCTGGGTGAAGATCGGCGAACTGGTCGAAGCCAGGCTTCCCGGCCAGTTCAAGTTCAACATCGTCAGGAACGGTGCGCTCGGCGGCGAGAAGGAAGTGGCCGAGGGCGTGCGCCTCGGTTCGATCCAGGCGAGCCTCTCCACAGTCTCGTCGCTTTCCGGCTGGGCGCCGGAGCTGCAGATCCTCGATCTGCCCTTCCTCTTCCGCGATGCCGACCATGTCCGCAGGACCGTCGGCGGCGATGTCGGCGCCGATCTCAAGCAGAAGCTGCAAGCGCAGAATTTCGTCGTCGGCGATTTCATCAATTACGGCGCCCGCCATCTCCTGACCAAGGAACCGGTGACACGGCCCGAACAGCTCAAAGGCAAGCGCATCCGTGTGATCCAGAGCCCGCTCCACACCAAGCTCTGGAGCGCATTCGGCACCACGCCGATCGGCATTCCGATCACCGAGACCTACAATGCGCTCGCAACCGGCGTCGCCGACGCGATGGACCTGACCAAATCGGCCTACTCAGGCTTCAAGCTCTATGAGGTCGTGCCCGATATGACCGAGACCGGCCACATCTGGGCATCAGGCGTCATCTACTATTCCTCGGCCTTCTGGGCCGGCCTCAACGACGATCAGAAGACCGTCTTCCAGCAGGCCTCCAACGAGGGCGCTGCCTATTTCAACCAGTTGATCGTCGACGACGAGGCGAAGTCCGTCGAGACTGCGCTTGGCCATGGCGGAAAGCTGTTGAAGCCGGAAGCCTTCGAGGAATGGCAAGAGGGCGCGCAGGGCGTCTGGGCCGATTTCGCGCCGGTTGTCGGCGGCGTCGACCGGATCAAAACCGTTCAGGCGGCCTGAAGCGGGGGGAGGGCGGACCGCTGACGTTCCGACAGGGCCGACTGAAAAATCGGCCCTGTCGTCGTTCGGGTGTATCGGAAAAATAATGCCGCCGCAGGCCTGAAATCGAAAGAGCATGCCTTCGGCGATCGTGGTATATGACTTACTTAAAATCCTGGAATGGGAAGTTTTTAACCTTCGGCCGGTGCGATCCTGTTGACCGCAATCTCGCGACCGCTTCCGGCGGACAGGTCCCATGGCCTCGATTTGAAACAAACAACATTGAACACAAGGCTTTGGAGGGCCGACCATGAGCTTACGCATCAACGATATTGCCCCCGATTTTACCGCCGACACCACCCAGGGGCCGATCAGCTTCCATGAGTGGATCGGCAATGGCTGGGCCGTCCTGTTCTCGCATCCGAAGAATTTCACGCCGGTCTGCACGACCGAGCTCGGCGCGATGGCCGGCCTGGCGGGAGAGTTTTCCAAGCGTGGCGCCAAGATCATCGGCATCTCTGTCGATCCCGTGGAAAGCCATGCCAAATGGAAGAACGACATCAAGACCGCCACCGGCTTCGACGTCGAATATCCGCTGATCGGCGACAAGGACCTCAAGGTCGCCAAGCTCTACGACATGCTGCCGGCCGGGGCCGGCGAGAGCTCGGAAGGCCGCACGCCCGCCGACAACGCGACGGTGCGTTCGGTTTTCATCATCGGTCCCGACAAGAAGATCAAGCTGATCCTCACCTATCCGATGACGACAGGCCGCAATTTCAATGAGATCCTGCGCGCCATCGACTCCATCCAGCTGACGGCCAAGCACCAGGTGGCAACACCGGCGAACTGGAACCAGGGCGAGGACGTCATCATCACCGCCGCGGTTTCCAACGAAGACGCGATCACGCGTTTCGGCTCCTTCGATACGGTTCTGCCCTATCTCCGGAAGACCAAGCAGCCGACCGCCTGATCGCGGTTTTCAAAGCTTTCCTGAAGCCGCCGCGGCCATTGGCCCGGCGGCTTTTTTGCGTCATCAGCCAAAAAGCCCGCCGCTTTGCCGCGCCTTCACATACACGGTCTCCCGGTCGCACATTGAACAAGATACTCACGCAGTTGCGCCTGCCGAGAAATCGGTTGCGGCCACGTAGACCCGCGATCAGGGCTTTTCAGATTTCGCTGGCGCATCCAACAACTGGATCAAAACGCCATCGCTCCCCCTGAGATCGGTCAAATCGAGAAATGTGTGAGGGCCGTAAACATTGTCCCACGTTGTCACGGTATTGCCGTTTGAGCTGGTTCGTTTGGAGGTGTTCTGGCTCAGGTGAAGTGTTCTGACGATGTCATCAAAATATGCGCGTTTGTTTGGCGTATTGGATGCCACTCCGCAGTTTGTGGCGTTGATAGTGGGCCCGCTGATCTTCTCAAGAAGTAAGCTGAAGGGACCTGTGGTGAGATTTCCTTCAAAGACTTCGAGGTGGCGCGTGATATCTGGGCTCTGCTTTTCCGTCTTATCCACTGACTTCCGCATGACCATCGCTTGCGCTCTCGCACTGATATGTTCAAAGTTCTCGGGCTCAAGCGTGCACATCACCTCAAACGCGTTGATGACCGCATCATCATGATTCTTCAAAGGACCCGTCGCCGTGGCGTGTTCGGCGGTTGCTGCAAAAGCTGAAACGGAGTGAATGGTGCCCAGCAGGATAACGCCAATACCGATCTTAGTCACACGCATGTTTAGTCTCCACTCTGGTGGTCCGGGCGTCTAATAGAGCGCGAGCCGCGACAAGCGAAGCCGTACCTGCACAAGCTGAACTGGAAATGAACGACGAGATTGACATCAGTTTGGTAGGCGGTGTGTCGGGTCGCAATTCGACTAACATGCTTTAAGCTGTTTCAAGCCCGCGGCCATGACGGAATGGCTGCTTCGTGGCCCATCAGCGGATATCATGTGTGTGGTGATAGTCTAGCACGCTGCATCCCGCCGGAGTTCCCGACCTAAAGCAGGTGCGACAATTGGCTCGCGGCAAACTCGCCACTCACCTCTCATCGTGACGCTGACACTCGTTACGAGATTCGCCGACGGACATGGATCCTTGCGCCACGCCAAATGGGGAAGCGTCGCGCCTCGATTGATGTTATCTAGAAATCCAGCGTCGTGATGGAAGTCGAACCTGCCGAGATCCAATGATAGGGCGAAAGCGTCAATCCGACATGGGGAGGAGAGCGGCGAGGGCGGTGCTTTCGCTCGGCTTTGTGTTTTCCGCTGCAGCCACCGGAAATGCCCAGCCGGAAGTAAGCGCTGCCGAGCCGGCCTGCCTCTATTCCGGGCCTTCGGCGTCGGGATCGGGTGAGACGCTCTGCATCCGCAAGGACAGTTTCAATCGCGACCTCTGCGCCGCGATCGAGCATTTCGCCGACGCCAATCAATTGCCGCCGGATTATTTCGCCCGTCTCATCTGGCGCGAAAGCACCTTTCGCCCAGATGCCGTCAGCTTCAAAGGGGCGCAGGGGATTGCGCAGTTCATGCCGGGAACGGCGAAACTGCGCGGCCTCGAAGACAGCTACCAGGTCCTGGAAGCGCTGCGGAAATCGGCGCAATATCTCGATGAATTGCGCAATCGTTTCGGCAATCTTGGCCTTGCCGCCGCCGCCTATAATGCCGGGGAAAACGGTCTGGCTTCTTACCTAACGTCAGGCAGATTGCCTTACGAGACGCGCAGCTACGTCATGGCGATCACCGCCCATACGGTGGAGGAGTGGAAAGGTAAGCCGCCGGAAGACGCGGCGGCTCCGCTCGACAAGGACAAGCCCTTCGTCGATGGCTGCGTGGCGCTTGCCGAGCGCCGGATATTGAAGGAGACGCCCTGGCGTCCGGAGGGCGAGTGGGCACCCTGGGGCGTCCAGCTTGCCGCGAACGCGAATGTCGCGGTCGCCCGGCGCATGTTTCTCGATGCCGTTGGAGATCTGCCTGCGCCCCTCAATGCGGAACAGCCGCTGATCCTGCGCCAGCGCGATCGCAGCTTCGGCTTTCGTCCGCGTTACGCTGCTCGCATCGGTCGGCAGACGCGCCTGGAAGCCAACGACCTCTGCAACCAGATCCGCAAGCACGGCGGCACCTGCCTTGTTTTTAAAAATCGATAGCGGAGACGCTTCCGCCATCTTCGTGAAAAGTCCGCTTGCAGGATCGCGACGCGGCGCAGCATAGTCGACGCGGACTATGCCAGAAGGAGGAACGACAATGCGGGTTTTGGTCATCGGGGCAACGGGCCATGTCGGAACCTATCTGGTCCCTCGCCTGGTGGAGGCAGGTCACGACGTCGTCACGATCAGCCGCGGCGCGGCAAAGCCTTACACCGAAAACCGCGCCTGGGCTTCTGTCGATCAGCGCCAGATGGATCGCTCAGCGATGGAGCGGACGGGTGAATTCGGCCTGGCCGTGCGAGAGTTGAAAGCCGATATCGTCATCGACATGATCTGCTTCACGCTGGAGAGTGCCGAGCAATTGGTGATGGCGCTGTCCGGGCATGTCGGTCATTTCCTGCATACCGGCACGATCTGGACACATGGCTTCCCCGTGGCCGTGCCGACACTCGAAGAGGCGTCGAAGTCGCCATTCGGTGACTATGGCATCCAGAAGGCTGCTATCGAAACCTATTTGCTGCAGCAGGCAAGGCTTCACGGCTTTCCGGCGACCATCATCCATCCCGGCCACATTGTCGGCCGCGGATGGGCGCCGCTCAATCCTGCCGGCAATTTCAATCTGCAGGTCTTTTCGACCCTTGCCCGCGGTGAGCCATTGGCGCTGCCGAATTTCGGCCTGGAGACGGTCCATCACGTCCATGCCGATGACGTGGCGGCGATGTTCATGGATGCGATCGCCAACTGGAATGCGTCGACCGGCGAAAGCTTCCACGCGGTTTCGGCGCAGGCGCTGACGCTTCGCGGTTATGCCGAAGCCATGTCGCGATGGTTCGGGCGGGAGCCGAAACTCAGCTTCGCCCCATTCGACGCCTGGGCCGAAAGCCAGACAGCCGAAGACGCGGAGGCGACATGGGAGCATATCGCCCGCAGTCCGAATTGCTCGATCGCCAAAGCCCGGCGCCTGCTGGGTTACTCCCCAAGATATACGTCGCTGCAGGCGGTGCAGGAGGCTGTGGTCTGGCTGGTCGGGCAGGGGAGAATCTAGACCCGCTAACGGATCAGGATAGCCCTGAAATCATTGACGTTGGTGCCGGTCGGGCCGGTTTCGAAGAGATCGCCGACGGCGGCAAAGCCGGAATAGCTGTCATTGCCGTCGAGCAGCCGGCGCGGATCGAGCCCGGCGGCGCGCAGGCGCTTGACCGAGCCGCCATCGGCAAAGGCGCCGGCATTGTCTTCGGAGCCGTCGATCCCGTCCGTGTCGGCGGCCAGAATATGAATGCCCTCGGCACCATCGATCGCAAGCGCCATGGCGAGCGCGAATTCGCCGTTGCGTCCGCCCTTACCGCCCTTGGCACGGAGCGTCACCGTCGTCTCGCCGCCGGACAGGATGACGACGGGCTTCGAAAACGGCCTGTTCCGGCCGAGCACCTCGCGGGCGATTGCCGCATGCACCTGCGCCACGTCGCGTGATTCTCCCTCGATCGCATCCGATAGGATGGCGGGCTCGATCCCTTGCGACTTCGCCAGGGCGGCCGCGGCCTCCAGCGACACACCGGCAGAGGCGATGATGTGATGCTCGTGGCGTAGGAAGACCGGGTCGTCCGGCCGCGGCGCATCGGCCTTCGGCGAGTTGAGATCGTCGAGGGCTGCCTGGGGCAGCCGCAATCCATATTGCTTGATGATGTCAAGCGCATCGTGCCGCGTCGAACCATCAGGCACCGTCGGCCCGGAGGCGACATGGGCCGGGTTGTCGCCGGGAATGTCGGAGACGATCAGGCTGACGACCCTTGCACTGGTGGCTGCCGCAAGTCTCCCGCCCTTGATGGTCGAGAGATGCTTGCGCACGACGTTCATCGCCGAGATTGGCGCGCCCGAGGCAAGCAGCATTTCATTGAGCGCAATCTCGTCTTCGAGGGTCAGCCCCTCCGGCGGGGCGGGCAGCAGCGCCGAGCCGCCGCCGCAGATCAGCGCGATCACCAGATCGTCTTCGGTCAGTCCGTTCACCGTCCCCATCAGCCGTCTTGCCGCGGCAAGTCCTGCCGCGTCGGGAACGGGATGGGCAGCCTCGATGATCTCGATGTCGCGTGTCTCGCAGCCATAGCCGTAGCGTGTGACCACCAGACCCGTAAGCGGCCCGTCCCAGACGCTTTCGAGCGCCCGCGCCATCTGCGCCGCACCCTTGCCGGCGCCGATCACCACGGTCTTTCCCTTCGGCCTGCCGGGCAGGTTCGCCTTGATGCCGGTCAGCGGATCGGCGGCGCGAACCGCCGCGTCGAACAGGCTTTTCAGGAAATCGCGGGGAGCGCTTATCGTCATCGGTGGTCTCTGCTGCCTCAAGTGTCGATCGTGATGCGGACTGTCGGCGCATGGGCGTGCCGGCGTCAAGGTCGAAGATGAGGCAATGTGACGCCCTTGGGCTGCAAATTCTGAATCGTTGAAATGAACGCATGGGAACGATAGAAAGCATTAACCATAGTCCCGTAGACAACGAACAGGATCAAAGGAACCTGTTTTCGATGGCTACTGAAATGACCTGCCGCCCTGCCGCCCCCAATGAAGGCGTGGTGATTGCTTTTCCCTCCGGAACCGGAACTGGAACCGCCAATATCGAACGCTGCGCCCGTGAACTCGGCCGGCGGCATGGCGCGGATGCGATCGCATTCTGGAGGGCCGAATGCCGCAGGCTTGCCGATCAGCTTCTGGCAGCCGGGATGTCGGAGAACGACGTCGGCGAGCGGGTGCTGCAGTTTCAGCAGGATGTCCAGATCGAACTCGTCCTCAGCCATCAAAACGGGCCAGTGCCCAAGTCACAAAACCGCTAGCCCGATCTGATATTTACCGCAGCAGCCCGGCGGACCGCAGGGCGTCTTCGATGACCTTGTGAATGCCTCCACGGTTGCTGCCCGCGGCGAATGGATCTGCGGTATTTTCCGGTTGCGCCGCGGAGGGTTCGGCATTGCGCCGCTTCTCAAACGAGGGAAGCAGACCCCAGGACCTGGCAATTTCGATTGTCGAGGAAGTTCCGACGTCAAGCATGAACGGGCCGCTTGCCCCGTAGCCGGAGCCGACATCGAGCGGCGTGCCGTGATCCATGCCGGCAATCGTATGGAGCTCGATCACCTCCACCCCATGCGCATCGGTCCAGACCCTTCGCTGATGTCGTCCGACATTTTCCACGCGCGCTGGCGACGTGTCGACGCCGTGGATATTTCTCCATTGCTCCACGATCGCATTCGCGTTGGACGGCACCACCGTTCTGTCGGCGCCTCCCTGCCAGAGCGACACTGTCGGCCACGGGCCTTTGTGGCCTGAAGCGTTTCTCAATCGCTGCTCCAACTCTTTGGCGGTCGGCCCGCCATGACCGCGCATTCGGTCGAACGCCTCGGGAATGGTCGTGGCACTGGCGTAGGGCAGGCCTGCGATGATCGCGCCGCCGGCAAAAACCTCCGGATAGGTGGCAAGCATGGCAGCGGTCATGGCGCCGCCGGCCGAAAGCCCGGTGACGAACACGCGCCTGCTGTCGATACCGTGTTCTGCCATGACCTTTGCGATCATCTGGCGAATGGAAAAGACCTCGCCGTGATCCCGTCTTATGTCCTCCGGGTTAAACCAGTTGAAGCAAAGGTTGGGATTGTTTGCCCTTCGTTGCTCGGGAAACAGCAGCGCGAAACCATAATCCTCTGCCAACCCAGACCACCCCGATCCGATATCATAGCCTGATGCAGTCTGGGTGCAGCCGTGCAGGACGACGACCAGGGCCATGTCCTTTGCGCGTTTCGACGGCAGGTAGATGTAACCTCCCAAAGCACCCGGGTTCGCACCGAATGCGCCCAAGGCGACGAGGTTGGGATTTTCCTGCGCGGGGCGGGGGCGAAGCGTGCCTCGCAGCGCAGTAAGGCGTGCGAGGGTGTCTGACATGGATCTCATCAAAGTCTCCGCCAATCAGCTGCCGAAATGGCGGTGATGCCTGACTAAACGCCTCAGCCGGCGGAAAGTTGCTGCGCTGCACAATATCTTCCGAGTAGCCGGATTTCCGGGGGCGCGGACAGTCGGCAGTGTGAGGAACTTCAGCCCGGAAATGGCGTTGATATTGTCGATTGACAGCATGGATGCTGCAATCTAGCGAGGCTTTTCAGATGTCGAACAAACCCAACTTCTTCTCTTCTTTTGCAACCGTCGTCGCCGACTTATCGGGAAAACCGTTCACCTTTGTCGCGGCGCTGACGCTCGTGCTCGCGTGGGCGGTATCCGGCCCCTTTTTCGGCTATTCTGAAACCTGGCAGCTTGTGATCAATACGACCACGACCATCATCACCTTCCTGATGGTGTTTGTGCTGCAGAACAGCCAGAACCGCGACGGCAAGGCGGTGCAGGCCAAGCTCGACGAGCTTATCCTGACGAGCCAGGCCGCCAACAAGTTCGTCGGTATCGAAAAGCTGGAGGAGGGGGAACTCAGGGAAATGAGCAAGACGCTTGCCGCGCAGGCCGAATGCGTCGAGGAAAAAGCGGATGAAAAATCTGCAGCCGACGCAGCGTCGACCTGATGTGTGCTTCAGTTCGTTGTCTCTGAGATCTGGTCGTGGTGTTGCCGACGCATTTCCTCAATGGCCTCGGCATCTTTCTTTTCAGCCGAAATCCAGTGATTTCTCGCCTTGCTCGATCGGATCAGTTCGTCGAGCTTGGCATGCAGCGCCATCATGTCCCGATTTTGGGAATTCTGCACCAGCAGCAAAATGAAAAATATGATGAGCGTGCCGACCATGTTGGTCAGCAGAAACCATTGCCGCGGGAAGGAAAAGTGCAGGCCGGCTGCCGCCCATAAGACTGCGAATATGATCAGCGTCACAGGGACCGCGCGATGTCCTGCCCACATGACGGCAAAGTCGGAGACCTGTCGAAAACGCCAGCGCATACGTCTCTCCACAGCGCACAACATTGAAGATGGAGCAAATCGAAGCCGTTTCCATCACCCCGGCTCAATAAAATATGCGCTGCAACAGTATAAAACCCGCGTTTCCGCGGGTTTTAATGCATGTCACCGGACGGCGACGAGCCACGGCGACAAAGTCAGTTCAGTTTGACCGACGGCTCCCGGCCCCAGACACGCAGTTTGCCGAGCGCCTTGATAAAGGCCGCGACATCTCCGGCTGCTTTAAGCGCAATCACGCCTTCATCCAGTGAATCGGCAATGCCTGCCTTTTGCATCAGCGGCAGCGCCGGTTCCACATAGCCGATGAACTTGCAGTGCACGAAGGCATCCGAGACGAAATCACGGGCCGTTGCCTCCTTCAGCAGATCGCTGCTTCCTGCCGACGAGGGGAGCAGCGCGACGGCGTCGTAGAGCACCGAAGGTCCGCCGTCGATCATCTGGTGCGCCTCGATCCAATTGCCGTCCGAGAGCGTCACGCCGCCGATCTTTGGTGCGATCACTTCGAATGCGGCCTTCTGTTCGGTAATTTCGGCAAGCAGCGCCCTGAAGATCGCGGCATCGGCGCCGTCGGTGACGAGAATGCCGAGCTTGCGTCCTTCGAACCGCTTGGGGCCGCGCTCGACAATGCTGAGCGCCGGCGACGGCTCGAGATCCTGGCGTGTCGGCATGGCGGCATCGGCGGGCTTCGGCATCGATTTGAAGCCGAGTGCGTGGCCGACCTTGCTGGCCAGCGTCTCATCGATGTTGATGAGATGGGAAACCATGCGCTCGCGAATGACCGGCGTTTCGACTTTGCTCAACTCGAAGATCAGCGCTGCCGCGATATGACGTTGCTCCGGCGGGGTCTGGCTGATGAAGAACTGCCTGGCCTGGCTGTAGTGATCGGCAAAGCTTTCCGGCCGCAACCGGACCTTGGCACCCTGCTCCTCGGCCGGGAAGTGACGATAGCCCTGAACCGGCGATTCCCGCGGCCCTTGATTCCAGGAATTCGGCTGGTAATTGACCCGCCCGACAGGATTGCGCATCGCCATGTGGCCATCCTGCTGGAAATTGTGGAAGGGACATTTCGGTGCATTGATCGGCAGATGGGTGAAATTCGGGCCGCCCAGGCGTTTCAGCTGCGTATCGAGATAGGAAAAGTTTCGTCCCTGCAGCAGCGGGTCGTTGCTGAAGTCGATGCCGGGCGGAACGTTCTGTGTCATGAAGGCAACCTGCTCGGTCTCGGCGAAGAAATTTTCGGGCATTCGGTCGAGCACCAGCCGGCCGACCGGTTTGACCGGAAGGATCTCCTCCGGAATGATCTTGGTCGGATCGAGGATGTCGAAGTCGAACGTGTCGGCGAAGTCCTGGTCGAAAAGCTGGACACAGAGTTCCCATTCCGGGAAGTTTCCTGACTGGATCGACTGCCAGAGGTCGCGGCGGTGGAAGTCCGGATCCGCGCCATTGATCTTGACCGCTTCGTTCCAGGCGACGGATTGCAGGCCGAGTTTCGGTTTCCAGTGGAATTTGACGAAGGTCGATTCATCGGCGGCGTTGACGAAGCGGAATGTGTGCACGCCAAACCCCTCCATGAAACGGAAGGAACGCGGGATGGCGCGATCCGACATGACCCACATGATCATGTGCATGCTTTCGGGGGTGAGGGAGATGAAGTCCCAGAAATTGTCATGCGCCGACTGCGCCTGCGGAAATTGCCTGTCGGGTTCCGGCTTTACGGCATGAATGATGTCGGGAAACCTGATCGCGTCCTGAATGAAGAAGACCGGGATATTGTTGCCGACCAGATCCCAATTCCCCTGCTGCGTATAGAGCTTCACCGCGAAGCCCCGTACGTCGCGCGCCAGATCGAAGGAACCCTTGCTGCCGGCGACTGTCGAAAACCGGACGAAGGCCGGCGTCTTTTCGCCGGGCCGCTGGAAGAGATCGGCCCGGGTATAGGCCGCCAGCGATTCATATGTTTCGAAGTAGCCATGGGCGCCGTAGCCGCGCGCATGCACGACCCGCTCGGGGATGCGCTCGTGATCGAAATGAAAGATCTTTTCGCGGAAATGGAAATCATCGATGAGGGCGGGGCCACGGGCGCCGAGACGAAGCGTGTTCTGATCATCGGAGACCGGGCCGCCTTGCGCCGTGGTCAGCACCGGCATGCCGTCTTCGGCAAACTGATGAAGCTCACCACCTGCACCCCGGTGCAGTTTCTGATCATGAATCGTCGCGTTGTCCGAGGGCGAGATCTTCGTCTTCTTGGCCATCTATTTTCTCCGGAAAGGGTGTGACCTATCCGAAGCTCAAAAATGGCCACATGTTCCGTTTGATGAGAAATAAACAGCCACTGTGGAAAGAAGCCGCCTGACGGCAGCAGATGATCGAACAACACCAAAGCCGCGGCCCGCACACAAAAATAGGGTGCGGGGCCTTTCGACCCCGCACCCCGTTTCAATCAATCCTAGATGCGAGGCCTGACGAGGAGATCTTCCTCTTCGTCGCGTTGAGATCCGCCGAACGCTGCGGCGGCGGAGGCAATGAAAGCCCCGACCAGAAGCGACAGCGAGCCGAGCAGGGCGGTGGTCGAGGCCGCCTTTCGTGCCTCGTCGGCAGCCTTCTGGGTGGCGACCTTGGCATCGTCGATCCGCTTCAGCACCGTATCGACGCGGGTGCGTGCGTCGGCCTCGGAAAGGCCGGTTCGCGAAGAGACGATGGTGGCGAGATAGGCCTTGTCGTCCTCGGGAACCTGGCCCGCGGCGGCGCCGTTGAGCAGGATGCGGGATACTTCAGATGTTGCCGCGGTATCATTGGATGTCGCTGCGGCTCGAGCCTGATCGGGGCGCAACAGCGCGTCGGTAAAATAGGACGTGGACAGATCCACCGGCGAGGTGGCGGACGATGCTGCCGCGGTACCGGCGGCGGTGGCGGTCGATCCCACGGCCTGTGCGGCCGCACCCACGGCCTGTGCACCGGCGCCGGCGAGCGAAGTCAGCGACGAGGCTAGAAACCCGGCAACGAAGACGGTCGCCAGAGCCCAGCTCAAGAACCCATGCGCGGTGTCACGGAAGAAAACCTCATCCGTGTGGACGGCCGCCCATTTGGTCCGCAGCCGGCCGGTAATATAGCCGCCGAGCGCTGAAGAGAGCCATTGCACGAGAACGAGCCAGATCGCCGCCGTCACACCGAGTGTCCCGAGCGAACTGCTTTGCCCCGACCAGGGCGACACCATCGTCAGCCCGAGCCCGGATCCGAGCAGCAGAAGGATGAGGGTCACACCGATGGCCGCCGCGGCGCCCCCGAAGATAGGCCCCCAGGTCATAGCCGATTTGGAGGATTCGACCGGAGTGGCAACCTCTCCGGAACCTGTCATTGAAACCGACATGATCTGTTCCTATCGCATAAACAGAGCCAGAAGAATGATGATAGGCAGTGGAACACCGAGCAGCCAAAGTAGAATACCGCGACCCATAAGAGACCTCCTGTCAAAGCTGACGTTACGTGGTTGATGCCACTCAACTTTTAACCACGGTCTTTGTTCCCGGCCGGCCTGATCATCGAGGATCTTCGGACGAAGATCAAAAGATCGACGAAATCTGCGCACTCGCGCTAACGCCAGCCGAGGAGCGCGCCTATATCTTTGGGCGCAAGGTGACTTGAGGATAAGTTCTGGGGAATTCTCCTGCTAATCCCAAGGACGGACTGACAGTTGCATCGCATCGTAAACGGGGAGAAGCATCGATGAACGGATTTCGGGCATTTGTAGCAGCCGGAGCAATCAGTCTTGCCGCCATGATCTCGGCGTGCTCGACACCGCCGAATTCATATGGCACGGCATCCGGATATCAGCCCGGCGATTCAATGAACCCGGCCTGCGCCGATGGCTTCCGTCCCGGCGACGGCCGTTCGTGCAGCTATTAAAGCATGTCGCGCAAAAGTGTGCCGCGGTTTTGCGGCAACGACATGCTTGAAAACAAAGACCTAAAGCGCGTCGCATGAATCAAGTTTGACGCGACGCGCTTTAGGGTGGTTGGCTCGGCCTGCCGGAGGCATCAGGCCGGTTTTTGGTGAACGCGTGATGGCTGGCTGGCAGCATCGATCGGTTTCAGGCGTCATTTCGGTTTGATGGTCGCCCCGACGGCAGCACCGAGCGCGACGTTGTCAAAGATAGAGAGAACGGCCACGTGATCTCGTGGCAGCGACGTGACGTCAATCTGCCGCCCGACCCCATTCTTAAGTTAATGGCAGTCGCGTCCTGCCGTAGTCTCTATACCATCAAATCGGCAACGCAAAGATGGCCGCTTCGTCGCTTGTTGCTTCGTTAAAGGCGAATGCGAGGACGACCCAGCCCCGGAGTAATCACCGTCGATAACGGTGACGCCCCGCGAGCGCACACGACCGCGGCGACGCTGTTCTCTTGCGACCTGGATCTTTGGGCCGATTCCAACAATGTCACTGGCCGCTAAGGGGCAAGGCATCGATCAACTGGTGCACCTTATCGGTTGCGTAGACGATATCCTCGCGGGGCAAATGCACCGTGATTTCGATTTCCTGCCATCTGCCGCCATTATTTCTAGCGTAACTCACGGCGGCCTGTAGAGATTTGAATTCGACTGCGGGCGCGCCTGCGATCCAGAACTGCACGGTGCAATCGGCTTCGCAATAGTCGGAGAGTGCTTTGAGCGGGTCTAGGGCCATGCGATGGGCTCTACACCTTTGGTGGTTCTTTGGCTACCGCACATGAGGCGCCGCCGCTGTTTTCGAGTCGCGCAATCCGCGCCACATTGAGGTGACCTCCGCTGCTCCAACACCGATGGCCGGCGCGATCACCACCCCTTCCGACATAGGCCTGCCGGCTGCTGTCTTTCCGGAATTCCCAGAGGAGAGCTGTTCATGTCAGGTTAATGCGTATTAACCCAGACTCGCAGTCTGAAAGGATGCGCCGATGAAAAAGCTTTTTCCCGCAGTCGCAGCCACAGTCTTGGCTGCATGTTTCGCCCTGCCGCTAAACGCCACGCCGATCGTCGCGCCGAAAGCGGTAGCAATTCACACCGCCGACGTCGAACAGGTCAAACACCGTCGCCACGGTAACGGACATGCGTATGGCCACTGGAAGAAAAGCCGGTACGCTTACCGCGACTGCCGATACTACGGCTCGTGCTACCGGTCTCGGCACTACGGCTACCGTGACTATTACGGCTATCGCGACGACTACCCCTATCGTCGACGATCAGGTGTGGCCGTGTATTTCAATTTTTAGTCGGCAGTGCTCCGCCCATTGAAGCCGTCGACCTGATTCACCACACCACACCACCACAGCAGCCCGTCGAGCAACCAACTCGGCGGGCGTTTGTTTCCGGCGTCTGAACAAGGAAAAGGTCGGGGCGAATGCTCGCGCCGACCTTCTTTGATTGCATCAGCTCAGTGCCAGTACATCCGTGGTCACCGGCAAAAGCTATCCGATGGATTGAATTTATGCGTCTTGTGAAATTTCGCAAGGATTAGGCGGATGCTGATTTAGGGCTAAAAGTGAGAAGGAAACGCCTGTTTTCGGATTCATCAACGAAACAGGCGATTTCTTGAAAATGGCTCCCCGGGCCGGATAAATTTTAGTGACCGTAGTGCTCCAAGATGGCGCCGTGCTATCATTTAAGATATTGTTTTCATTGTTGTTTCTTGTCCTTTTTGTCCATTGCGCCTATCTATAGCGCATCACCCGAAAGCGGGGGAAAGTGGGGAAGACATATGGGGATCCATATTAGAAACGTGCTGACCGTTAAGTCGATCGCGGCGAGCAAAGCACGGAAGATCCGCGACGGCGGCGGGCTCTGGCTCGTCACCAAAGGCGGCGGTCGGTATTGGATCTTCAGTTTCACTTTTGCTGGACTTCGTCGAGAAATGGGCCTTGGCCCGCTCCACACCGTCGGGCTCGCGGATGCCAGCCTTCACAGCTGACGATACCGGCCGTGTAGACGGCAAGGCGTGGGATTTCTCCAGCCCTGACCGCGCCGGCGATGTCATCGAGCCCGCAGCATTCCTCGGCGCCGTTGGCAAATCTCTACCGATACTCTTTGCGCACGATATGCGCAGGTTGTCGGCACGTGGGACGCGGTAAGCGTCGAAGCGGATGGCCTCAAAGTCTCCGGCAAGTTGCTTGTCGAAGATGTCGCCCGCGCCAAGGAGGTTCGCGCTCTTCTCCGCGCGAAATCTGTCACCGGTCTCTCGGTAGGCTTCATGACAAAGAAGGCTGCACTCCGCAAAGGCGGCGGCCGAACAATCAGCGACTTAGACCTTGTCGCTGTTCGCGTCGGCGCATGGAAGCGGCATTTTGAATCGTTTCTTCAGCCGACTGCAGGGGATCAATGAAGTGCTGCAAGCAAAATACGCGGGTGCATTCGGCGGGAACGGTCCTAGCCCCGAGTGCCACTCAAACCGCCGGCGGACCAATTGTAATTAGGTCTACGACCTACGGGCCGCCGCAGTTCAAGTTGGTTTAAGCTCAGCAGTGGTAGGACATGGTGGGCGGGCTTAGGCCGCTCTGACATCTTGCCATATAGCGCCGAAATCGTAAGCTATAGAAACAGAGGGAAGGCAGATGTATTTCTCGGCTGACGAGCTTAGTCTTTTAGAGAAGATCAGTCGAGATCCAGATGGCACTCTCCGCACCAAGGCGCGACCGTCCGACCTTGTGAGGGGGCTTGCGAAAAAGCGCGCGCTTGCTAACGTGTTGACAACAACCCTGAGTGCTCCTGGCGCAGCAGGAGGAACGTCTTTATGGCGTATCACTGAGGAAGGCAGGGCAGCAATCAAGCACGCGGAAAAACATGTTAACAGACCTACCGGATCTGGCGATCAAAGAGATTGATGCGACTCTGAAACTGTTGAGCTTTCGAGCTCATGTGCTGATAGAAGAGCGCGACGACTTCTTCACGACGTTGTGTCGGAGTCTTTTCAGCAACGCTCGCACTATCATCGACGGCGTTCTGGCCGCAAGAGATCTGAGCACAAAGGTCTATATCTGTCTCGTTGTGGACGCAGATCGTCAATTTCAGGCTTGTGCAATGCAGCTCAATGCGAGCGAATATTGCATAATGATCTGGGTAGCCGCGCCACTAAACACCATGTCCATTACCTCCAGATTGCTGGCCACCCCCGCCGCGCGAGAGCTTTTTAGCTTGGATTTTCAGATATCAGATCCCCCTGGTATTTCGGCGGGTGCGGACACCTTCGCAGCATATCGAGCCCTCTCCCTACTTCCACCGGTACGGCTAGGCGGGGAGCTGGACAATTTGCGAATGCAGATCGACTATTCCGCATTCCAATGGTTGGTGCTGCACGAAATGGCACACATCCTCAATGGTCACTTGGCATTGGGCAAAGACATCAATGGGCTAACGTACATTTTGGAAGATGATCCATCATCCAATTACGATGAGAATATCACTTATCAAGCGCTGGAGTTGGATGCTGACTGCTTCGCAAACATAGTAGCTATCAGACAGGCAATAGGTCGCCCACTTGAGCTTGAGGCGATAAACACTGTCGAAGGTCGATTAAAAAGCTATGTGTTTGGAATCTTGGCCATTATCCGAAGCTTCGATGCCGAACCATTCGAGCCCACTCGAATTTTCCAATCTGACCACCCGCCTGGTGGTATCCGCATGAATTATCTTATGTCGCAGATTTCGACTATAGAATTGGATAAGCATGTGGATTTTGGCGGACTAAACGCTACAGACGTTGCTGCACGGACAGCAATTTGCGTGGAGAACGCGATATCGGAGGCTACCGGCGTGAAAGGTGGTGGAGGCAATTTTCAGAAAGCTTTCGATTTAGGATGGGAACCGTTCCATGTGCCTGTGCTTTCCCGATGGGCAAAAATCTTGCCGGAATTGAACGCTAAGAAAATAACACCGCGTGACCTGGCTCCCGCTCAGTTCGATCCCGCGTAAGACGCCTCGGCCCGCCTATTCCCGTCCGCGGCGGGCACTAAAACTGATCTCTGCCAGAGTGCCGAGCGCGATGGCGAAGACGATCACGTAAAATCCGCGATCAATAACTTCGCCGACGTTCGCGGCCCCGGGCGCGTAACGGGCCAGTGCTGCGTCATATTCTCCCAGCGTCTTCGTCGCGATTGCAATACCTGTGGTAAACCGAATCGCACCGAACACGAGCGCGAGCCAAGAAACGATCCGAGCTAAATTGGTGAAAATCATTGCGTCCCCCGACATATACAACCTGCGCATACAATTACGCTGTTGCTGGCGCAAGTGGTCAGGAGTAGCGACGCCGCTTCAACGCGGCGCCGTGGCCGGGTGTAGCCTCGCTTGATAACGGGGGCTCCCCGGTTCCCTTCGGCCCCGCCCTGGGCCGACCAGCAGGCAGCTGCAGTCGCCGCATGATGCATCTGCCCGCTCATCAACCACCAAAGCCACCACAGCGAGCCGTCGGCCTCACCAGCCGGCGGTTTTTCACTTCACGCCAAAGCTTTGAAGGTTTGCCTTCACGTATGCGAACGTCGCCTCGATCCACTCTGCTCCTGGTATTCGGCTGATATTGGCCGCAAATCCTGCGCTGACTGCTGTGATCGCGACAAAAATGATGCCCCGCGCAATAACTTTGCTCGTCTCGTCTTTCACCGCCTTGGCAAGTGCATTTCGAGTAAGCAGCGACCAAAAATTCTCGAGTGTTCGGACTAGTGACAGAGCATCCCGTTTATCTGGTTGAGCGTCTTCATTGACCCATTCTGCAACCTCCTCGAGCGCTCGAGGAACATCCTCCGAGGCGTGCGCGCTTCTTTTTAGTTGCTGGGCCAACACCAACGTGTCCGCTCTGATTTCCGCGATTGCTGCGTCATCTAAGGCGACCTGAGCGGCGCTCTCGCAAAATTGCCTCCATTCCGCGAATTGCGCTAAACTGCGGAAACTCCTTCGACCAGCGCTCGCATTTGTTCGAATTGGGGTGCCGACAACTCTTCAACGTAGGCCTTGAGCATTCGGCTGGCAGCCTGATTACATTGGCCCACTTGGACAATGTTTCTATAGGAGCTAAGTCGCTCCTTTAGGCGAGAAAAAGCCGCCTTGAGGCGAGGCGCTGCGTTGGACTGGTTTAGATCCTCAACTGCTTCCGTGGCCTGGACAATGATCTCGTCAAGAGCAGCGAGAGCCACTTCAGCTTCCTTGGCCGCTGGCCGAAACGGTTCGTTCGCAACGACGACTCGGTCGTTGTCATTATCAAATGCAAACCGAAATGCAGCCGGCTTCTGAGCGGGTAGTAAATCATGAAGACCATCAGCCGTGAGCTGGAGACCTATCAACATGCCCTGAGACAGGTTGCGCAGGTATGCCGCCTCTTCGGCCAGCACCTCGCGCGCTATAAGGCCCTGGTACTCCGATTGTGTGAATTTGAATTCTAGATCCGGCACAGAAGTGAACGCTCGAATCTCTTGTATGATTTCGCTCAAATCACCGATATCAGAAGATTTGAGGGCATCAATCTTAGAGCGGCAGCGCAGCACTCTGATCTTTAGGACTCTCAAGAGCTGAAGAATGTCATGGACTTCTGGGGACGCGATCGGCGCAAACGCGCGCTCCGTGCGGTCAACCCGCGCTTCCATGGTTTCCAACAGATTGAGTATCTTTACGCGGTCCATTGGACAGGAATATTAAAGCATTACCGCTACTTATAACAAACTCGATTGAATCCTGGGCGAGTTATCCACAGGAGCAATGCTGAAAACTGGAGTTCAAAAGCGGGGAGGGAAAGTGGGGAAGTAAGTGCCTGCTCTCGGATTTCTCAACAAAAACAGGCACTTATTTCAAAAAATGGCTCCCCGGGCCGGATTCGAACCGGCGACCTGTCGATTAACAGTCGAATGCTCTACCGCTGAGCTACCAGGGATCACTGCTTGGCGCGGTGTGAGTGGGCTAATACAAATGCTTGCCCGATTTGCCAAGCGGTTTTTTCAAAAAAATGAAATGAACTTGTATTTGGGTTGTCTGTGCCCATCTCTGGGGAATGACGAACGGGAATGAGCGCGAAGAGACGAGGGGCGGCGAAAAGCCCGGGAAGCGGGCAAGGCGCTTCGGCATCGATCATGCAAGCGGCAGGCTCATGCTCGGTTCCTTCAGCATCGGCATGCCGCGCTCCCGAATCGCGCGGATGGCGATCGGTGTCGCCCTCATTCTTTGCGGCTTCCTGGGCTTCCTGCCGATCCTGGGCTTTTGGATGCTGCCGCTTGGTTTCCTCGTGCTCTCGCACGATCTGCCTGTCGCGCGCCGGCTTCGCCGGCGGCTGGCGGTCTGGTGGCACAGGCGGGGGAAACCGGCTGGCTGAGAGAGCATCCGAAGAGAGGTCGCGGAAAAGCGACTGGATTTTCGCCTTCTTGGTTTATGGATTGTAAGATGCGAAACGCGTCAAAATGGTCAGCTGAGGACATGAAAGCGCTTTTTGTTGTCGCCCTTTCGGCGGCGACGATTCTCTCAAGCGTTCCCGCCGAGGCCCAGGCCGTCGACAGCCGGGGTTTTGACGCTCGCGGCATCTGCCGCCGTCCAGAGGGCTGTATGGTCGATCACGGCCAGGGGGGTGGTTATGACGGGCCACGCAACTATCGCAATTTCAACGGCCGGAACGAGCGTGACGGCAATAACGACCGCGACCGAAACGATCGCCGCTATCGTAATCAGAATAGAAGCGACAATTTCGACGGCCTGAGCGATCGCTTGGCCGCAAGCCCTGTCGCCGTTGAGGCGGGTGCATCGCTCAGGCGAATCTAGTTGGACCTGAGTTCGCTTTCCTCGAAAACGCCGTTGGGGCCTTGATCGAGGCTGGTCACCATCAGCAGGCTGCTGACGGCAAGGAGGAGGACGAGCTTCAGCGCGTAGGAAAGGGAGAGCTGATGCCGGCTGTCTCGTGAGACGCGGGAAGGTGCAACATAATATTTGTAGTAGAAGTGCGGATCGCTCGTTTCCAGCAGGTTCTGGTAGACGTGCGGCGGAATGTCCGCATGTTTCACTGGTCGAGAACCCGGAAATTTTACATGAAGATCACGGCTCTCGGCATCATATGCCGCATGCACGTGCTTCGCTTTGAGGGCAGCCCAATCCATTGCAGCTCCTATCACCCTCCCGGTGGCAATATGAGGCCCGCAGAACGATCGTCAAGCTGACGATTTGTTTCAAAGGCAAACATTGGCAGCAAGCGGGCTTGCTACGTGATGGAAATTCAAGCCTCCGCACATGCCGGCAGGGCACGAGAAAATGGCCTTTTCGGAAGCGGCGGATTGGCGTTTTTCCGAAATGCCCTCTTGCGATTTCCTTACGATCATTCTAAACGCTCGCCACGGCTCAGATAACGAGCTTGTGAGGCCTCGTGGCGGAGTGGTGACGCAGAGGACTGCAAATCCTTGTACCCCGGTTCAATTCCGGGCGAGGCCTCCAAAATTTCCCACATGACATAACGCGGCTGAAATGCACCCAAGCGGCGACCCCTTAGGGGTAGCCCCGCGTAGCCTGACGCTCGCCGGCATCAGATTGCCTCCATGCGGGGAACTATCTTTGAGCGTGCTTCGGCGCCCCTATCATTTCAAGGTCGTTTCGCCATCCAGCAGTCCGCAGCAGAAGATGCCGATGAGCGCTGCGAGGATGAAGAAATCGAACAGCGTCAAATATTCGAAAATCGCAGACATTGCCTGCTCCTCCTACGTTCCTCCGTTGGAGATCATAGCATGAAGGGGCAGGGGATTCCACGTTGAGTTGAAGAGGCTCGTTGCCCCTGTGGCGCGGAAGAAGCGCCTGCCGGATTCTTTTCGTCGGCCGCTGCCAAGCCTTGAAAGCATCGGTGGCGGGGATTAAGAGACGAGGGACAGGAACCGCTTTCAAGAGCGAGAGGACATGATGGATTTCGAAGCAGCGCGCGCAAAGATGGTCGACACCCAGGTTCGCACGACGGACGTTACCTCGCATTCCGTGCTGACGGCGCTCCTCACGGTGCCGCGCGAGGCATTCGTGCCGGAGAGGGCGAAGCTGCTGGCCTACATCGACAACGATGTCGAGATATCGGCCGCCGCACCCGGAAAGCCGGCCCGCTTCCTGATGGAGGCATCGCCGCTCGCCAAGCTGCTGCAGCTGGCCGCGATCACCAAGGATGATTTCGTCCTCGAAGTCGGCTGCGGCACCGGTTACACATCGGCGCTGCTGTCGATCATTGCCGGCTCGGTCATCGCGCTCGAATGCGACGAGGCGCTGGCCGCCGAGGCAAAGGCCAAGCTTGCCGACTACGCCAAGATCGAGGTGGTCACAGGGCCGCTCGAAAAGGGCTACGCTGCCGGCGCTCCCTATGATCTGATCTTCGTCAACGGCGCAGTCGAGGAGGTTCCGGCAGCGCTTCTCGGCCAATTGCGCGATGGCGGCCGTCTGATCACGGTCGAAGGCTATGGCAATGCCGCCCGCGCCAAGGTATTCGTCGCCGAGCGCGGCGCGATTTCGGAAAACGTCTTCTTCAATGCCTCCGTGAAGCCGCTGCCGGGTTTCGCCAAGGCGCGCGAATTCGTTTTCTGATCCCGTTTTCATCGATGAATTCAGCAACGGGCGCCATCGGCGCCCGTTTTTCATGGCAGCGCCTTTTGGCGCTGCAGCAGTTTAACTCTACGCATCGCCGGAAAGCCTTCACAAACATCGTTTATCCTGCCGCCGCCGCCTCGCAAACATCGGGTAACAAAACTGTGCATGGCCTCATTCATTTGATTCGCGATGATTTTTTTCACGTCTGAGGTATTCTAAGGTCGCGGTGATTCGGATGACCGCTCCACATCGTCCGGTCGTTGTTTTTGGATAACGGGGATTGAAATGGCTCAGCCAAGTGTAGCGCGTGAACCGTCCATGGAAGAAATTCTGGCCTCCATCCGCCAGATCATCGAAAGCAATGAGCCCGGCGCCGGCAAGGCGATTTCCGCATCCCTGCCGCCGGTCTACGGCGCCGACGAGGATGAGAACGGCTCCGAGATCCATCTGACGGTTGATGATACCTATGCCGGCGTGGAGTTCCCCGAACCGGCCATGCGCTCCTCCGATCCACGTTTCGTTGCCGCCAATTCGGCCGGCACCGCCCCCGAAGCCGAAGTGCCGGCCCGCGCCCTGTCGCTTGCCGATGTCGCCGCCCGCGTGCGCGCCGCCTCCGAGCGCAGCGCTGTGCAGGCCGGCCAGGCACTGCGTGAAATTCCGAGCGGCTTCCGTCAGCCCGAACCGCAGCCGGCCCCGATGCCGGAAGCGCCGCGGGCAGCAGTACCGCAGCCGCAGCCGATGCAGCCTGTTTTCCCCCCGGCTGCTGTAGCACCCGTTCCGCAGTCCATGATCGAGCAGCCGGCCAAGCCGGTATTTGTAGAAGCACCGCGGGCCGCAGTCGCCGAGCCGGCGCCCGCAGTCGCTGAGCCCTTGGCGGCCGTCGAGACGGCGCCACCGGCTTTGGAACCGGCCCAGCCTCCGGCAGCAGCTTTCCTGCCGAGCCTTATGGACGAGGTTCAGCCGACGCTGCTTTCGGAGGGCGCCGGTCTGCAGATCAGCCGCTCTTTCGAGGAGCTTGCCGCCGCCATCGACGGTGCGGAGCGCCGCTCGCTGGACGAGATCGCAGAGGATATGCTGCGCCCGATGCTGCGTGAATGGCTTGATGATAATCTGCCGACGCTGGTCGAGCGGCTGGTGCGCGAGGAGATCGAGCGCGTGGCGCGCGGCCCGCGCCGCTGATCGGATTGCTTTTTCCTGAAAAGCCGCTCCGGTCTCCGGGGCGGCTTTTTTATTGACTTGCCCGTGCCCATCCTATTTACAAACGCCACCCTCGAACCTCGAAATTGGTCAGAAAATGCTCGACAAGACCTATGATTCTGCTGCCGTCGAACCCAAAATCGCCGCGAAATGGGATGAGGAGGATGCTTTCCGCGCCGGCGCGAACGCCAAGCCCGGGGCCGAGACCTTCACCATCGTCATTCCGCCGCCGAATGTCACCGGTTCGCTGCACATGGGCCATGCGCTCAACAACACGCTGCAGGACATCATGGTGCGCTTCGAGCGCATGCGCGGCAAGGATGTGCTCTGGCAGCCGGGCATGGACCATGCCGGCATCGCCACGCAGATGGTCGTCGAGCGCAAGCTGATGGAACAGCAGCTGCCCGGCCGCCGAGACATGGGCCGCGACGCCTTCATCGACAAGGTCTGGGAATGGAAGGCTGAATCGGGCGGCCTGATCTTCAACCAGCTAAAGCGCCTGGGTGCGTCCTGCGACTGGTCGCGTGAACGCTTCACCATGGACGAGGGCCTGTCGAAGGCGGTTCTCGAAGTTTTCGTCACACTCTACAAGGAAGGCCTGATCTACAAGGACAAGCGCCTGGTCAATTGGGACCCGAAGCTCCTGACGGCCATTTCCGACCTTGAAGTCGAACAGCATGAGATCAAGGGCAATCTCTGGCATCTTCGTTATCCGCTGGAGCGGGGCGTCACCTACCAGTACCCGATTGCTTTCGACGAGGAAGGCAAACCGACCGAATGGGAAACGCGCGACTACCTGGTCGTTGCCACCACACGTCCGGAAACGATGCTGGGCGACACGGGGGTTGCCGTCAATGCGAAGGATGAACGCTACAAGAGCATTATCGGCAAACATGTCATTCTGCCGATCGTTGGCCGTCGGATTCCGATCGTCGCCGACGATTATGCCGACCCGACGGCCGGTACAGGTGCCGTCAAGATCACGCCTGCGCATGACTTCAACGACTTCGACGTCGGCAAGCGGGCTGGCCTGCGCGCGATCAACATCATGAATATCGATGGCACGATTGCCATCAAGGACAATGAGGATTTCCTCGAAGGTCTCGATAATCCGGCAGCGCTGCACGGCGCCTGGGATCGCCTGGAAGGGCAGGACCGCTTCTTTGCGCGCAAGGTCATCGTCGAGATTTTCGAAGAGGCCGGTCTCGTCGACAAGATCGAGCCGCACAAGCACATGGTTCCGCATGGCGACCGCGGCGGCGTGCCGATCGAGCCGCGGCTGACTGAGCAATGGTATGTCGATGCCAAGACGCTCGCCGAGCCGGCGATCGCCTCGGTCCGCGAAGGCCGCACCAAGATGGTGCCGAAGAGCTGGGACAAGACCTATTACGAATGGATGGAAAATATCCAGCCCTGGTGCGTCTCCCGTCAGCTCTGGTGGGGTCACCAGATTCCCGCCTGGTATGGTCCCGACGGCCAGGTCTTCGTCGAAAAGACCGAGGAAGAGGCGCTGCAGGCGGCGATCCAGCACTACCTCTCGCATGAGGGGCCGATGAAGGCTTATGTCGAGGACCTGCTCGAAAACTTCAAGCCGGGCGAAATCCTGACGCGGGACGAGGACGTGCTCGACACGTGGTTCTCCTCCGCGCTCTGGCCCTTCTCGACACTCGGCTGGCCGGACGAGACGCCGGAGCTTGCACGCTATTATCCGACCAACGTTCTCGTCACCGGCTTCGATATCATCTTCTTCTGGGTCGCCCGCATGATGATGATGGGCCTGCACTTCATGAAGGACGAGGACGGTAACCCCGTCGAGCCCTTCAATACCGTCTATGTCCACGCGCTGGTGCGCGACAAGAATGGGCAGAAGATGTCGAAGTCGAAGGGCAACGTCATCGATCCCCTGGAGCTGATCGACGAATACGGCGCCGATGCGCTGCGCTTCACCCTGGCGATCATGGCGGCGCAGGGCCGCGACGTGAAGCTCGATCCGGCCCGCATCGCCGGTTACCGCAATTTCGGCACCAAGCTCTGGAACGCCACGCGTTTCGCCGAGATGAATGGCGCCAAGAGCGACCCGCATTTCGTGCCCGAGGCGGCCGAGCTCACCATCAACCGCTGGATCCTGACGGAGCTTGCCCGCACGGAACGTGACGTAACGGAAGCGCTTGAAGCCTTCCGCTTCAACGATGCCGCCGGTGCGCTCTACCGCTTCGTCTGGAACGAGGTCTGTGACTGGTATCTCGAGCTATTGAAGCCGGTCTTCAACGGCGAGGACGAGGGCGCCAAGGCCGAGGCGCAGGCCTGCAGCGCCTATATCCTCGAAGAGATCTACAAGCTGCTGCATCCCTTCATGCCGTTCATGACCGAAGAGCTCTGGGCTCATACGGCGGGCGAGGGCAAGGAGCGCGACACGCTGGTCTGCCATGCCGAATGGCCGTCGCCCTCCTATGCCGATAACGGGGCTGCCGACGAGATCAACTGGTTGATCGACCTCGTCTCCGGCATCCGCTCGGTGCGCGCCGAAATGAACGTGCCGCCGTCGGCGACGGCCCCGCTCGTCGTCGTCAAGGCCAACAATCTGACGCGCGAAAGGCTGTTCCGCCATGACGCCGCCATCAAGCGGCTTGCGCGTGTCGAGGCGATATCGCTGGCCGACGATGCGCCGAAGGGGGCGGCTCAGATCGTCGTCGACGAGGCCACGATCTGCCTGCCGCTCGGCAATCTGATCGATCTGTCGGCCGAAAAGGCGCGGCTTGAGAAGGCGATCGGCAAGATGGAAGGCGAGATCTCGCGCATCGACGGCAAGCTCTCCAACGAGAAGTTCGTCGCCAATGCCAATCCCGACGTGGTCGAGGCCGAGCGCGAGCGCCTCGAGGAACTGAAGGGGCAGATCGCCAGCTTGAAGACCGCCCTCTCCAGGGTGAGCGAAGCCGGGTAAGCTTCATCACTCGTTTTGGTAAGTTATTTCAAGACGCGCTCACCCCACGGGCGCGTCTTCGTTTCCGGCGCGCTTGATTCGTTCGTGAAAGCGGCTGATTGCAGACGCTCGGCCTGTGGATTGTGGCTCCTCAGCCGGCCCCCGGGCGAAAACTGTCACTGTTGTCGGATTGATACAGCTTCCGCAATGTGTGGAATGAAAACCCAAAACCCCATCTGAAAATCGATAACTCTGGAATAAAATTTTATTAACCAGATTTTTTGACGTGTCCGTCAATTTCTTTACGTAAGTTGGTCAGTGTAATGCCTGGGAGTGCCGCCGTGGGGCGCGTTGCCATGTCGAGCGAACACTTACTAGAGTGACGTCACATCAATTGCTGGAGTGGGGGAGACACAATGGCATCGCGTAGGTTTTCCAAGGGCGTAACGTCGCTCGTTCTTCTTTCGTCGCTTGCATCGCCGTCCTTCGCCGGCGGCCTGGAGCGCGGCGGCTACAATATCGATCAGCTGTTCGATACGTCGCCTTTCTCATTTCAGTCGGGCGTGACCTACGTCACGCCGCAGCGCAAGCTGAAGGACGTTAGAGATACGTCGATAGCGGACGGCAATCTGAACAGCCGTCCAGACACAGCTGACGATACCTCGAATTACACCATCCCTTATATCGGCTTCAAAGCCGGCTTCGCCGATACGATCGATTGCCTCGTCGACTATTCCGAGCCCTTCGGTGGGCATACCGACCCCGGTGCGAACTGGGCTGGCGCTAACAATAACATCGAGACGGAGATCAAGACCCGCAACTATGGCGGCACCTGCTCCTATCGCTTTGATGTCGGCCCTGGGCAGCTTCGCTTCATTGGCGGCGCTTTCTATCAGGAAGTCGAAGGCTTCAAGGAGCGTCTGGTTGTAGCGCTTCCGCCCATGCTCGGCACCGGCATTGGCCGCCTCGATCTCGACGATAGCGGCTGGGGCTGGCGCGCCGGTCTGGCTTACGAGATTCCGGAATATGCGATGCGCGCGAGCCTCGTCTACAACAGCCGCGTTAAGTACGATAATCTGACCGGCACTGTTGATCTCCGTCAGGTTCCAGTTGTGCCGACATTTGGAGGCCAAGTCACGCCTGTCTTCGGCTCCGCCGAAGCGCCGGATTCGCTCGAGCTGAAGCTGCAGAGCGGTATCGCTCCGGATTGGCTCGCGTTCGGATCGGTGAAATGGACGAACTGGAGTGTGCTGCAGTCTGTGCCTTTCTGCCCGACATCGACGAAGGGCGTCGTCGCCTGCAAATCCGGCGGCGCGACCGAATTGACCTCGCTCGATCTTCTCTATCGTGACGGCTGGACCATCTCCGGCGGCGTGGGCCACAAGTTCAACGATCAGTGGTCGGGTGCGGTCAGCCTGACATGGGACCGCGGCACCAGCCAGGGCTATGGCGCCCAGACCGACAGCTGGACGGTGGGTCTCGGTGCAGCCTACACGCCGACCGAACATATCGAATGGCGCGTCGCCGGTGCCGTGGGCGTGTTGACGAGCGGTTCGTCCGGCGTTGTGACCCAGGACGGCGTCACGTTCGGAGATGATGTTTCCTATTCCTTTGGCAATGATCTGGTCGCTGCACTATCGACGAGCCTAAAGATCAAGTTCTAATTCCCCGATTTGAAGAATTGATGAGCCCGGCACTGCCGGGCTCTTCTTTATCGGCGCCCGTTAATCATACTATTTTCTGGTCCCGTTTTGTGACGATTCCGCAACACTTTTTTACGACGATTGGCGTAAGGTGGCGGCGGGGTGAATTTGTCCATTTCCCGCCACAAAGAGAGCGCAGCGATATTTGCGGACGAGGAGATGGGCAGGCTTACGGTGCGTGTAAATAGTAGCATGGGTCGATTTTTTTCCGACAACACCAGATCGCGCGATACGATTGGCGGCAATCGTTCGATTTCGGTCGTTTCGCTTTCCGCACAAGGCTGTACCGGCCGCCGATCCGGCCTCGCGGCGGCGCCGTCGGGCCATTCGTTGTTGTCGTTTTCGGTTCACTCGGATGAACAGCCCGGCCTTGCTGGAGATGTCGATACCGGTTTCGTCACATTTGCCGTTTACGAATATGGTGAAGGCGGGAAGGCGGATGCAGCACCTGCCAAGAGAGTGCCACGGAGATTGCAGGCGAGCCATGCCGGGAGCCGGGTGGTTCTGAATGATGCGCAGAGAATTCGGCCTTCGAGAGAAGGCCAGTGGGCTGGATGCGACGCGGGCAAAGGAGCCATGGAGCTCGCCGCGGGATCGCTCGCCTCGACGAAATACATCCGCGGAATGCACGGCGCGAGCGCCGCTGCCTCCTGCCTGTGATGAGCGAAAGAAATCGGTTGAAATGGTAACGTCCGAGTTCAAACTGTTCAAGATCATGCTGATGGGCATGTCGATGGCCGTAGCCTTGGCGCTGTCCGGTCCGTGCCGCGCCTTCGACATCAAGGCGGGTGTCAGCAAGGAATCCGGCCCCTTCGATCTCTTCAAGTTCGGCTTCAAAGCCTATAAGAACGGCCAGAAGGAAGAGGCGGTTGAAGCCTATAAATACGCTGCCGAAAAGGGCCACACCGGCTCGCGCTGGGCGCTGGCCAATATGTATGCCGATGGCGACGGCGTCACGCAGGATGATTTCGAAGCCTTCAAGATTTACAGCGAGATCGCCCAGCAGGGCGTCGAGCCCGGCTCGGAAGATACCGGCTTCTTCGTCAACGCGCTGCTTTCGCTCGCCAATTATTACAAGCACGGCATTTCGGGCAGCCCTGTCCGGATCGACCTCAGCCAGGCGCGCCAGCTCTATTTTCAGGTGGCCTCCACCTTCGGCGTCCCCGAGGCGCAGTTCCAGTTGGCGCAGATGATGCTGGCCGGCGAGGGCGGCAATGCCAGCCCGCAGCAGGCGAAGAAATGGCTGAACCAGGCCCGCAAGAGCGGTCATCCCGGCGCCATGGCGGTCTTCGGCAATATTCTTTTCGACGAAGGCCAATCGGCCCGCGGCCTGGCGCTGATGACGGCGGCACTCGACCGCTGCAAGCCCAAGGATTGCGGCTGGATGGAAGCGCTGCAGGAGCAGGCCTTCTCCGTTGCCAACGAGGCCGACCGCCGCACGGCCGTCTCCCTCTCGCACAGCATCGCCAGCGGCTCCGACGACTAAGCATGCCGCGCAAAAGTGTGCAGCGGTTTTCGCAGGCAAAGCGCGAAGCGCTTTTGCCGCAACGACATGCGCAAAACAAGCAGTTAAAGCGCGAGGAGCGAATCTGAAAGATCGCGACGCGCTTTAGGCAGAACCTCAGGCCGCGAAATCGAAATAGGCGATCACAGGCACGTGGTCGGACGGTTTCTCCCACGCCCGCACATGTTTTTCGATCGCAGCCGACGTCATCCGGTCGGCCGCCTCGGGCGACAGCAGCAGATGATCGATGCGGATGCCGTTGTTCTTCGGCCAGGCGCCGGCCTGATAATCCCAGAAGGAATAGTACTGCGTCGCGTCCGTCGTCGCGCGCACCGCATCCGTCAGCCCCAGATTTTCGAGCCGCCGGAACGCCTCCCGCGTCTGCGGCAGAAACAGCGCATCGCTTTCCCAGACCTTGGGATCGAAGCAGTCGTGCGGTTCCGGGATGACGTTGTAATCGCCGGCAAGCACCAGCATCTCCTCATAGGCCAGCCGCTCGGCGGCAAAGGTCCGCAGGCGCTCCATCCAGGCGAGCTTGTAGGGATATTTCTCGGTGTCGACAGGATTGCCGTTCGGCAGGTAGATGCAGCAGACGCGCAGGATGCGGGTGTCGGGCAGCGTGAACACGGCTTCGAGGAAACGCGACTGTTCGTCCAGCGGATCGCCGGGCAGGCCGCGGTTGACTTCGGAAGGTGAACTCTTGGAGAGGATCGCCACGCCATTGAAGCCCTTTTGGCCGTGCGTCTCGACATGATAGCCGAGCGCCTCGATCTCCAGCCGGGGAAACCCCTCGTCGACCGTCTTGATCTCCTGCAGGCAGACGATATCCGGATCGGAATCCTTGAGCCATTGCGTGAGATTGTCGATGCGCGCCTTGACGCCGTTGATGTTCCAGGTCGCGATCTTCATGGCTCTGTCCTGTTCGCTTCGTGCGCTTCTTTTATCGTGGTCTTCCATGACAGGACAAGACGATAAACCGGCCGGAGGCACTTCTTCGGCCAGTTCATTGGGACAGTGCGATGCGGCTGAATATTCAGATCGAGAAGCTGGTGCCGCAGCCGCAGCTTGCCACTGCATTGGGGTTCTTGATCTGGAACGATTGACCGAGCAGATTGTCGACGAAGTCGATCTCCGAACCCGCCATGTAGACGAGCGACAGGCTGTCGATCAGCACCTTGGCGTCGTTCTTCTCGACGACGACGTCATCGTCGCCGGCGCGGTCGGCAAGGTCGAACTTGTAGGAAAAGCCGGAACAGCCGCCGCCTTCGACGGAGACGCGCAGCGCGCTCTTGCCGGCCTCGGCGCCGACGATCGCCGCGATACGCTTTGCGGCGGCATCTGAAAGGGTTACACTCGTATCCGTCATGTTTCCTCCTGCCGGGGTCAAGATCCGGAGAGAATGGGTTTTGGCACTTGAATGTTCAAATGCCTGATATCAAACAAACTTATCATGATCTTCGGAAAAAGGCCATGATGCGCCGAGGTGGTTGAGAAAGCGCCTCTTTGCCGTTTCTTCGGGCTATAGGTATGAAGAGCGCAAAGCGGCGTCAATGGGCAGATGCGGCAACATGCAGGATGACGGTGAAGAATGACGATCGATACGCGTGCTTTAGGTTTCGGCAGCAGTGAAAGGGCGGTCTATGCGGCGGACCCCTGGACGAGCCGCGGGCGGCTCTATCAGGAGGATGGAAGCCCGACGCGCTCCGATTTCCAGCGCGACCGCGACCGCATCGTCCACACCACCGCCTTCCGCCGGCTGAAGCACAAGACCCAGGTCTTCATCGCCCAGGACGGCGATCATTACCGCACCCGGCTGACGCATACGATTGAGGTGGCGCAGATCGCCCGCGCGCTCGCCCGCGCGCTGAAGCTCGACGAGGATCTGGCCGAGGGCGTGGCGCTGGTGCACGATTTTGGCCACACGCCGTTCGGTCACACCGGCGAGGATGCGCTGCACGAGGTGCTGTTGCCCTATGGCGGCTTCGACCACAATGCCCAATCGCTGCGCATCGTGACCAAGCTGGAGCGGCGCTATGCCGAATTCGACGGCATCAACCTGACATGGGAAAGCCTCGAAGGCCTGGTCAAGCATAATGGGCCGCTGCTGACGCCGGAAGGCGTGGGCACACGCGGCCCGGTTCCACAGCCGATCCTCGATTATTGCGAACTGCACGATCTCGAACTGGCAACCTATGCCAGCCTCGAGGCCCAGGTCGCGGCGATCGCCGACGACATCGCCTATAACACCCACGATATCGACGACGGCCTGCGCTCCGGCTACCTGACTTTCGATATGCTGGAGGAAATCCCGTTCCTAGCCGGGCTGATGGCCGAGGTGAGGGCGCGATATCCGCATCTGGAGCCGAGCCGCTTCACCCATGAGATCATGCGCCGGCAGATCACCCGCATGGTCGAGGACGTGATCGCCGTTGCGCAGGAGCGCCTTTCCCTGTTGCGCCCCGAGAGCGCCGCCGACATCCGCGCCGCCGATCAGGTTATCGCCACCTTCTCCGATCGCATGGGTGAAACCGACAGGCAGATCAAGGCGATGCTGTTCAAGCGCATCTACCGCAATCCCGATATCATGCGCATCCGCGCCGGTGCGGCAAAGATCGTCACCGATCTCTTTGGCGCCTACATGGCCAATCCCAAGGAGATGCAGAGCCATTACTGGGTCGATCACATCGCCGGCCTCGCCGATGCGCCGAAAGCCCGCCATGTCGGCGACTATCTCGCCGGCATGACCGACACCTATGCGATCAGCGCCCACAGGCGATTGTTTGACCACACTCCGGATTTGCGATAGGCAGCGGTCGCCCGCCAAGGGCCGATTTGCCTTTGGCACAGCCTATGCATGGAAGAGTGCGATGAACCTTTTTACCGACTTCGAAGCCAGGATCAAAACCGCCCTTGAACAGATCGATCTGGTCAGGGAAAAGCGATCCGAGCTCGATTTCGGCCGCATTGCCGTCGAACCGCCGCGTGACGCGAGCCACGGCGACGTTGCGACCAATGCCGCGATGGTGCTGGCAAAATCGCTCGGAACCAACCCGCGCGCGCTGGCCGACATCATCATCGCCAAGCTCAGGGAGGACGCCGACGTCGCCGATGTTTCGGTCGCCGGTCCCGGTTTCATCAACATCCGTCTCTCTGTCGGCTACTGGCAGCGGCTGCTCGCCGCGATGATCGGCGCCGGCACCGATTACGGCCGCTCGACGCTGGGTGAGGGGCGGAAGGTCAACGTCGAATATGTCTCGGCCAATCCGACCGGGCCGATGCATGTCGGCCATTGCCGCGGCGCCGTCGTCGGCGACGCGCTCGCCAACCTGCTCGCCTTTGCCGGCTTCGGCGTCGAGAAGGAATATTACATCAACGATGCCGGTTCGCAGATCGACGTGCTCGCCCGGTCCGTCTTCCTGCGCTATCGCGAGGCGCTCGGCGAAAAGATCGGCGAAATTCCCTCGGGTCTCTATCCGGGCGACTATCTGGTTCCGGTCGGCGAGTCGCTTGCCGCCGATTACGGCGTGCGGCTGCACAATATGCCGGAAGACCAATGGATGCCGATCGTCAAGGACCGCACCATCGATGCGATGATGGTGATGATCCGCGAAGATCTGGCTTCGCTGAACGTCCATCACGATATCTTCTTCTCCGAGCGCACCCTGCATGCCAATGGCGCGGCCGCCATCCGCACGGCGATCAACGATCTGACGTTCAAGGGCTATGTCTACAAAGGCACGTTGCCGCCGCCGAAGGGCCAGCTACCCGAGGATTGGGAGGATCGCGAACAGACGCTGTTCCGCTCGACCGAAGTGGGCGACGATATGGACCGGCCGCTGATCAAGTCTGACGGTTCCTACACCTATTTCGCCGCCGACGTCGCCTACTTCAAGAACAAGTTCGATCGCGGTTTCGACGAGATGATCTATGTGCTCGGCGCCGACCACGGCGGCTACGTCAAGCGCCTGGAAGCGGTGGCGCGCGGCGTTTCGGACGGTAAGGCCAAGCTGACGGTGCTGCTCTGCCAACTCGTCAAGCTCTATCGCAACGGCGAGCCGGTGAAGATGTCGAAACGCTCGGGCGATTTCGTCACGCTTCGGGATGTCGTCGAGGAAGTCGGCCGTGATTCGGTCCGTTTCATGATGCTTTACCGCAAGAATTCCGAGCCGCTCGACTTCGATTTCGCCAAAGTGACGGAACAGTCGAAAGATAATCCGGTTTTTTACGTGCAATATGCGCATGCCCGCTGCATGTCGGTTTTCCGGCAGGCGAGGGAGGCTTTCGGCGACCTCGATGTTTCCACAGCCGAACTGGCGCAAACCATTGCAGGCATTGGAGATCCGGCCGAATTGCAGCTCGTCGCCAAGCTCGCAGAATTCCCGCGGATCGTCGAAGCGGCAGCCCAGTCGCAGGAGCCGCATCGGGTCGCTTTTTACCTCTACGACCTCGCAAGTTCTTTCCACGCGCACTGGAACAAAGGTAAAGATCAGCCGGAATTACGATTTGTTAATGATAAAAACCGAGAATCAACTATTGCCAGACTTGGGCTGGTGTACGCCGTCGCGTCGGTTTTGAAGTCGGGACTTGCCATTACAGGCACTGCCGCACCGGACGAAATGCGATAACGTCACCATTTCCCCACAATGCGCTGGCATTTCAGAGTTGGCGTTTGCGAGTGGGATAGGCATGGCTGATAAACAACTTGCGTATGATACGCGCGGAAAAGACGAACTGTTTGCCGACGACGATCCGTTGGCCGAACTTGCCCGTATCGTCGGCTTCGAGCCGCGTGTTGCAGCAAATACGATGACCGAAGCGCGGCGCGAGCCCGCCCTCGATCTCGAAGACGAGCTTGGGCGCGAGTTCGACCGTTACGATTCGCCCCGTCCGCTCGCAGAACTCGACCGGCCCGCCGAGCCGATCTCCGATGACGACACGCCCGAAGATTACATCGAGCCCGTTCTCGATGTCTCTCCCGCCGTTGAGAGGGCTGAGGTTCCTGAGCCGGCTTCCGTTGCCTCTGTTGAGGCTGAGGAAGAAGCTCCCTCAGTTGCCTGGGACGCGCCCGCCGACGACCAGGCGGTTTGGCCGCAGCAGCTCTCCGTCGAGCCTGCTCACGGGACGCCGGTGCAATCGGCCCTCGGCGGTGCGCGCGACCTGATCGAAGAGCTCGAGCTGTCGATCGGCGCTGCTCCGGTTTCAGCAGTGCCGCAGCCAGCCAAGGCGCCGCAGTGGTCGGCCGCCAGCATCCGGCTGCCGCTTGCCAATTTCCACGCCGCTAAACGAGAAGAAACGGTGGTTGCGCCGGAGCCTGTGGTCGAAGCGGCCGCAGAGCCGTTGGCTGAAGTGCCGTCCGCCGATCTTGTCGCTGCAGAGCCGCGGCCCGCAATCGAGCCGTCCGCCCCGGTCGTCGAGCCGGCGGCGCCCGTCGTCGCTGCCGAGCCGTCCGAGGAGTTCGAATCCGCCTCTCCGTCGCTTGGCTTCCCGGCCGAGCTCGATCGCCATGACGAGGTGATCGCGTCCGAAAAGGTTGCCGAGACCGAGGATTTCGTCGAAATCGAAGGCGAGCTTGAAGATTTCGGGTCCGACGCCGGTTTCGATCTCCTTGCCGCCGCCGTTGAAGGCGAGATCCAGGCCGATGCGGCGCTGACCGAGGTCGTGCCCGAAGTTCCGCACACTGCCGGCACTTTCGATCTTGACGATCTGCTCGCCGACGTCTCGCGCTATCCGGTGCCGCAGCGCCCCAATTCGTCGCCCGTTTCGCCGCAGGCCGAACCGAGCGAAACCGCGCCCATTGCTGTCGCCGCGCCTGTGGCCGCCGCATTTGTCGAGCCGCGGGTGATCGCGCCTGCATCGGTTGCCGCGCCCCCGGCGCGGCCCGCCCCGGTCGAGCCGGCTCCAGTCTACGCTGCCGAGGCCGCAAGGCCGGTCGCGCCGCAGCCTGTCGAGGTCATAGCGCCCCAGCCCGCCGCAATGGCCTATTCGCGGGCGCCACAGCCTGTGCCTGAGGCCGACGACCCCTTCGCCGGCCATGATTTCGAGCTGGATCTTGCCGGCATCGAGCTGGAGCTCTCCGATCTCGATTTCTCCGAACCGTCCGAGCCTGCGCCGCAGCCGCCGGTCCGTGCCCCTCAGCAGGCCGCCGCCGTCTCTTCGCGGTCCGCCCCGGAGGTTGCGCCCGCGGAATTTGTGCCGGAGCCGCAAATTCCGGCTTTCCAGCAGGCGGCTTCCATTGCTGCACCGCCTGCTCCGGTCATCGTTCAGTCTCAGGCTCCAACCGCGGCCCCGGCTCCGGCCTTCAACTGGGCGCCTGCCGGCGAATCGACCGAGGATCTGCCGTTTGATCCGGCGATGATCTCCGATCCGGAGGATCGTCCTGAGGCGGTCGAGGACATGCACGTGCCGGCGCTGCCGCCGGTCGAGCAGCCCGCGCCGGTCGCGAAAACCCAGGATTTCGATTTCGATCTCGACGCCGAGATCGCCAGCTTCTTCGAGCCGGCCAAGCCGCGCGAAACGCCGGCCCCGGTTCGCGATACGGCTGCCGCCGCAGCAAAGCCGGTCAAGCCAACCATCGCCGATGGCCTCGATGATTTCGAACGGGCGCTTGAGGAGGATTTCCGCCGCAGCGTGCGCGAGCCGGTCGAGCGCCGCGAGACCTCCGAGGTCCGTATCGAATCGGCAAGCCAGGCGGCCGATTTCAGCCGTGCCCGGTCGATGCGCCGGCTGCTGGCCGGAGCCGTCGTGCTCGTGGTCTTTGCCGGTGTCGGTTACGGTGTCTATTCCTCCGTCTGGAACGGCGAGGGGCTCGGCATTGTCGCATCCGGCGAGCCGCGCGTGATCACCGCCGACAAGGAGCCGGTCAAGGTCGTCCCGGAAAATCCCGGCGGCAAGACCGTGCCGAACCAGGATAAGGCCGTCTACGACCGTGTTGCCGGTTCCGCGGAGGAGCCGAAGCAGAAGGCGCTGGTTTCTTCCGACGAGGCGCCGGTCGATGTCGTCCAGCGCACGCTGACACCGGAAGCGCTGCCTGAGGACGACGAGAACGCCAGTGCCGGTGATCAGGTCACGCCGACTGCGGTCGGTGAGACGGAAGATCCGCGTCTGCTGCCGAACCAGGACAATGCGGACAACGCTGCCGCAGGCGGTGCCGACAAGACGCCGTCGGTTTCGCCGCGCAAGGTCCGCACGATGATCGTCAAGCCTGACGGCACCCTGGTCGCCCGTGAGGATTCAGCGCCCGCCGAGCAGCCTGCTGCCCCGGCAACAGCGTCTGCACAGGCCGCTCAGCCGATGCCGGCGTTGACGGCCCCGTCGGCGCAATCGGCTTCACCAGTGCCGCCGGTCGCCGGAACAGCCGCAAGCTTCCCGTCCAACGCCGAGGTTGCCTCCGCCGATGCCCGCTCCGCGGCGCCTGTGGAAACCGCGCCGGCAAAGCCGCCGATTGCCGCCGACGCCGATGCGCAGGCTGCAAATCCGGCCCCGGTCGATGCGCCGGTGCGCCCGGTCAAGACCACGGCGATCGGCGATACCGCGCCAGTTCCGACCGCCCGTCCGGTCGATCAGCCGGTCAACGTCGTCGGCACGGTGACCGAGAAGGGCAATGTCCGCCCGACCGCCCAGCAGCCGAAGACGGAAGTTGCGGCCGCAGCACCTGCCGCTGCCAAGCCGCAGCAGCAGGCCGCCTCCGCCGGCGGCTACGGCATCCAGATCGCCTCGCTGCCTTCGGAAGACGAGGCGAACAAATCCTATGCCAGCCTGTCGAAGAAATTCGCCGGCGTGCTGGGTGGTCGCGCTCATGAGATCCGCAGGGCCGATGTCGCCGGCAAGGGCACTTTCTACCGCGTCCGCATTCCGGCCGGTTCCAAGGACGAGGCCGCGGCCCTCTGCGAACAGTATCGCGCGGCCGGCGGAAGCTGCCTGATCTCCAAGTAGCATCGGGTCTTTGATTGATTTAAGGAGCGGCGGGCCTTCTCGGCCCGCCGCTCTTTTTTGTGCATCGCGCCCGAGCTTGCTCGCATTTGGCCGGGCGCGGTCTATGATTCTCACATGACCGAATCAAAAGCGATGATCCTAGGCTGCAGCGGCCTTGCCCTCACATCCGAAGAGAAGGCCTTCTACCGGGGCGAACGGCCCTGGGGCTTCATCCTCTTCGGGCGCAACATCTCCGAAGCAGGGCAGATCGCCGATCTCGTCGCCGAACTGCGCGACAGCGTCGGCTGGCATGCGCCGGTGCTGATCGACCAGGAGGGCGGCCGCGTTCAGCGCATCCGTCCGCCGATTCTCGCACGTTATCCTTCCGGCCAGGCGCTCGGCGATCTCTATCGCCACGACCCGGCGCTCGGCCTGCGCGCCGCCTGGGCGATGTCGCGGCTGCATGCCTTCGATCTTTCACGCCTCGGCATCGATGTCGATTGTCTGCCGGTGCTCGACGTGCCGGTCGAAGGCAGCAGCAACGTCATCGGCGACCGCGCCTATGGCGGCGATCCTGAGACCGTCATCGCCATGGGCCGAGCGGCTGCCGAAGGGCTGAAAGCCGGCGGCCTGCTGCCGGTGATGAAACATATGCCCGGCCACGGCCGCGGCTTTGCCGATTCGCATCTGGAACTGCCTGTCGTCACCGTCTCGCGCGAGGAGCTTGAGGCTCACGATTTCCCGCCCTTTATCGCGATGAAGGACGAGCTGATGGCGATGACCTGCCACGTCGTCTTCACCGCCATCGACCGGGACAATCCGGCGACGACCTCGCGCACGGTGACCGAGGGCATTATCCGCAAGCATATCGGCTTTAACGGTCTGCTGCTTTCCGACGACAGTTCGATGAATGCTCTTTCCGGCACGATCGGCGAACGTGCGGCGAATATCATTGCAGGCGGATGCGATATCGTGCTGCATTGCAATGGCCATATGGACGAGATGCTGGATGTCGTGGCAAATGTTCCGCCGCTCCGCGGCGCGTCGCTTGCCCGCGCCAAAGCGGTGGAAGCAGGTTTTGGCGCTCCGGATGCCGCCGATGAGGCGGAGTTGCGGGCGGAATTCGAGGCGATGTTTGCGATGGTGTGATCGCAGAGGAGCAGGGTGGTGAGTACGGTCAAAGGCACGGAGCGTCCGCAGGCGGCAACGCCGATGGACAAGCTGTGGCAGGATAACGGCGCCGAGCGCGCCAGCCACGAGCCGGCGCTGGTGATCGACGTCGCCGGCTTCGAAGGCCCGCTCGACCTGTTGCTCTATCTCGCCCGCAATCAGAAGGTCGACCTGTCGCGCATTTCGGTGCTGGCGCTCGCCGAGCAGTATCTGCAGTTCGTCGAGAGCGCCCGGCGTATCCGCATCGAGCTTGCCGCCGATTATCTCGTCATGGCGGCCTGGCTTGCCTATCTCAAGTCGCGGCTGCTGATACCCCAGCAGATCAAGGATGACGGTCCTTCGGGCGAGGAGATGGCGGCAACGCTCGCCTTCCGGCTGAAACGCCTCGAAGCCATGCGCCAGGCGGCGGAGGGCCTCGTCAACCGCAACCGCCTCGGCCGCGACATATTCGTGCGCGGCGCGCCCGAGCATATTCCCGACCGGCAGCAATCCGCCTATGCGGCAAGCCTCTACGATCTTTTGACCGCCTACGCGGCGCTGCGCCAGCGCAACGCCGTTACCCAGGTGACCATCGAGAGACGCAGCGTCTGGTCGCTGACCGATGCGCGTGAATTGCTGACCCAGATGATCGGCGAGGTCGGCGACTGGACCGCGATGGAGCATTATCTGCTGCGTTATCTCGCGACGCCCGAGGAACGCGTCACAGCGATCGCCAGCGCCTTCGCCGCCTCGCTGGAGCTGGTGCGCGAGGGCAAGCTGGAAATCCGCCAGGACGGCGCCTTTCAGCCGATATATATGCGTCGCGGACCCAAACACGCCACGCTGCAGGTGGTGGAGCAGGAGCAGCCGGTTTGATCGATCCGCAGAGCGAAGAGGATTTCGATGACGATTTCGAAGGCAGGAGCCGCGACCTGCAGGCGGAGATCGAGGCGGAACGCATCGCCGAAGCGCTGGTCTTCGCCTCCTCGCAGCCGGTCTCCGAGAGCTTCCTGGCTGAGCGTCTAGCTGAGAATACTGACGTGCGCGCCATCATGCAGCGCCTGAAAGCGCACTATGCGCCGCGGGGCGTCAACCTCGTACAGATCGAGGGCGCCTGGGCTTTCCGCACCTCCTCCGATCTCTCCTTCGTCATCCGTCGCGACGACAACGAGGTGAAGAAACTTTCGCGCGCCGCATTGGAAGTGCTGGCGATCATCGCCTATCACCAGCCGGTGACGCGCGCCGAGATCGAGGATATCCGCGGCGTGCAGACCTCGCGCGGCACGCTTGACGTGCTGATGGAAGCGGGCTGGGTGCGGTTTCGCGGTCGCCGCCGCACGCCTGGCCGGCCGGTGACATTAAGCACCACGCGCGACTTTCTCGACCATTTCGGCCTCGAGGAATTGCGCGATCTGCCCGGTCTCGAAGAATTGAAGGGCGCGGGCCTGCTCTCGGGCCGCATTCCAGCGAATTTCAATATTCCCTCGCCATTGATGAACGACGAGCTGAGCGAGGACGAAGACCCCATTACCCAGATGGATCTCGAAGAACTTGGGTTGCTCGCCCCGCGTTCTACCTCCGAAGATTGAAGGGCTTCGTCTTGCTTTCGCCACGCATGACGAAAACAATGGTGCTCATGATTTTTCCGGGGGCTGTGGCTTGTCACACGGGGCGATACCGTGACATTAAGCGCAGTTCGAAGGGCTTGATGTTGGAAACGATGTCGGAAATCCTTACATCATGGGAACATCGAATAAAGGGAGTAAGCGCAAATGATGGGTTCTTTTAGCATGTGGCACTGGTTGATCGTTCTGGTCATCGTGCTGTTGTTGTTCGGTCGCGGCAAGATCCCGGAACTGATGGGCGATGTCGCCAAGGGCATCAAAAGCTTCAAGAAGGGCATGACGGACGAAGACGCGCCGGATACGGCCAAGACCGTCGATCACAAGGCCGACGAAACGAAGTAACCAAGTGCGGGAAAAAGCGCAGCCCCCGCGCTTCCCGTCCAGGAGCCTTGCATGTTCGATATTGGCTGGACCGAGCTTTTGGTCATCGCGGTCGTCCTGATCGTGGTTGTCGGTCCCAAGGATTTGCCGCCGATGCTGCGCGCTTTCGGCAAGATGACGCAGCGCGCCCGCAAGGTGGCGGGTGAATTCCGGGCGCAGTTCGACGAAGCGTTGCGCGAGGCCGAGCTTGATGATGTCCGCCAGACGCTGAGTGACGCCCAGAAGCTCAATCCGGTCAACAGCCTGCGCGAGGCGATGAACCCGCTTCGCCAGATGGGCAACGAGATCAAGGCCGACCTGCAGAAGGCTGCTGCGCCCGAGAACAAGACCGAAGTGCCGCCGGCTGCGGTTTCTGCCCCGACGCCGTCAATGAGCCTGCCGGAAACGCCGCCGCTGGTACCGGCGCCCGCGCCGACGCCGGAACCCGTTGCTGCAGCCGTCGCTACGGCCGATGCGGTTGCCGCCAAGCCGAAAGCGGCGCGCAAGCCGCGCGCCAAGGCCGCAGATAAGGCCGCCTTTGCCATCGCCGCGCCCGTGGAAAGCGCGACTGCGGAAAAGCCGAAGCGCACGACGGCTGCCAGAAAGCCCGCAGCACCGAAAGCGTCCGTGCAGAAGAACAAGAAGGACGAGGCATGAGCGGTGATATCGAAGACAAGCCGCAGCCGCTGATCGAGCACCTGATGGAGCTGCGCACGCGGCTGATCTGGTCGATCGGCGCGTTTTTCGTCGCCTTCATCGCATGCTTCTTTTTTGCCAAGCATCTCTTCAACTATCTGGTCATTCCCTACAAGACGGCCGTGGAGTGGGCGCATCTCGACGTCGAGAAGGCGCAGCTGATTTATACCGCGCCGCAGGAATTCTTCTTCACGCAGGTCAAGGTGGCGATGTTCGGCGGCCTGGTGGTCGCTTTCCCGATCATTGCCGCCCAGGTCTACAAGTTCGTCGCGCCCGGTCTCTACAAAAACGAGCGCCAGGCCTTCCTGCCGTTCCTGATTGCTTCGCCGGTCCTGTTCCTGATGGGCGCGGCGCTCGTCTACTTCTTCTTCACGCCAATGGTCATGTGGTTCTTCCTGTCGATGCAGCAGGCGCCGGGTCATGACGAGGTGGCGATCTCGCTGATGCCGAAGGTCTCGGAATATCTGAGCCTGATCATGACGCTGGTCTTCTCCTTCGGTCTCGTCTTCCAGCTGCCCGTCATCACCACGCTGCTTGCCCGTGTCGGCCTGCTGACATCGCAATGGCTCGCCGAAAAGCGCAAGTTCGCCATCGTGCTTGCTTTCGTCGTCGCCGCGGTGCTGACGCCGCCGGATCCGATGTCCCAGATCGGCCTTGCGATACCGACGATCCTTCTCTACGAGATTTCCATCCATGCGGCGCGACTCGTGGAGCGCCAGCGTGCCCGGCAGGCGGTCGAAAAGGACACCGAATCCGCGGACGTTGCCAAGACGGACAGCGTCTGAGCGGCAATCCGGAAATCCTTTCAGGAACGCCGTCTTATCCGGTCGAAGCCCGGTCAGGCTTTGGCCGGGTCACTTCAGTTGCAACGACCTGGAACGACGATGCTCGATATCAAATGGATCCGTGAGAATCCCGAAGCGCTCGATGCCGCCCTTGCCAAGCGCGGTGCGGAGCCCCTGGCACAAAATATCGTTGCCCTCGATGAAAAGCGCCGCTCTGCCGTGCAGAACGCGCAGGACCTGCTGTCCCGCCGCAATCTCGCCTCCAAGGAGATCGGCGCGGCGCTGTCCCAGAAGAACGGCGACCTCGCCGAGAAGCTGAAGGCCGAGGTCGCCGAGCTGAAAGCGCTGCTGCCGACGATCGAGGAAGAGGATCGGCAGCTGACGGCCGAGCTCAACGACGCGCTCTCGCGCATCCCGAACATACCTTTCGACGATGTCCCGGTCGGCAAGGACGAGCATGACAATGTCGTCACCCGCACCGTCGGCGAAAAGCCGCGCTGGAACCACACGCCGAAGGAGCACTTCGAAATCGGCGAGGCGCTCGGTTATATGGATTTCGAGCGCGCCGCCAAGCTCTCCGGTTCGCGCTTCACGGTGCTGACCGGGCCGCTCGCCAGGCTCGAGCGCGCACTCGGCCAGTTCATGATCGATCTCCACACCCGCGAGCACGGTTATACCGAAGTCAGCTCACCGCTAATGGTTCGCGACGAGGCGCTGTTCGGCACCAATCAGCTGCCGAAATTCGCAGAAGATTTGTTCAGGACGACCGACGGCCGCTGGCTCATCCCGACGGCCGAGGTGACGCTGACCAATCTGGTGCGCGAGGAAATCCTTGACCAGGAAAAGCTGCCGCTCCGCTTCACCGCCCTGACGCCGTCCTTCCGTTCGGAAGCGGGCTCGGCCGGTCGCGACACCCGCGGCATGCTGCGTCAGCACCAGTTCTGGAAATGCGAACTCGTGTCGATCACCGATGCCGAGAGCGCCATTGCCGAGCATGAAAGAATGACCGCCTGCGCCGAAGAAGTGCTGAAACGGCTCGGCCTGCATTTCCGCACCATGACGCTTTGCACCGGCGATATGGGCTTCGGCTCGCGCAAGACCTACGATCTCGAAGTCTGGCTGCCGGGACAGAATACCTTCCGCGAAATCTCCTCCTGCTCGGTCTGCGGCGATTTCCAAGGCCGCCGGATGAATGCGCGCTATCGCGGCAAGGACGACAAAAACAATAAATTCGTCCACACGCTGAACGGCTCCGGCACCGCCGTCGGCCGCTGCCTGATCGCCGTGCTTGAAAATTATCTGAACGAGGACGGTTCCGTCACGATTCCGGACGTTTTGCTGCCTTATATGGGCGGATTGACCAAGATCGAACGGGCGGCCTGAGGCGATGCGCATCCTGCTTACGAATGACGACGGCATTCATGCCGAAGGCTTGGCCGCGCTGGAACGGATCGCCCGCACACTGTCCGACGACGTCTGGATCGTGGCGCCCGAGACCGACCAGAGCGGCCTTGCCCATTCGCTGAGCCTGTCCGAGCCTCTGCGGCTGCGCAAGATTTCCGACAAGCATTTCGCCCTGCGCGGCACGCCGACCGATTGCGTCATCATGGGCATCCGGCAGGTGATGGACATCAAGCCTGATCTCGTCCTCTCCGGCGTCAATTCGGGTTCGAACGTCGCAGATGACGTGACCTATTCCGGTACGATCGCCGGCGCCATCGAGGGCACGATGCAGGGTGTGCGCTCCTTCGCGCTGAGCCAGGCCTATCTCTACGAGGACGGCGCGCGCATCGTGCCCTGGGAGGTCTGCGAGGCGCATGCGCCGGCTCTTCTGGAAAAGCTGATGGTTCTGGATCTGCCGGAGGGCACGTTCCTCAATCTCAATTTCCCGAACTGCCGTCCCGGCGAGGTCGACGGCGCCGAGGTGACCATGCAGGGCAAGCTCGCCTTCAACCTGCAGGTCGATGCCCGCTCCGATGGCCGGGGCTTTCCCTATTATTGGCTGAAATTCGGAGAACGCGCCGGCGCCTTCATCGAAGGCACCGATATTCACGCCTTGAAGCATAACAAGATTTCGGTAACGCCTTTGAAACTGGATCTGACCGATTATTCCGTAACGGACCGCGTGGCGCGGGCCCTGGGATACGGAGCACAGGTTTGACGGCAAGACTGGCCGAGAAGGAGGGCTTTGCCGCGCTCGTCCTCAGATTGCGTGCCGAAGGCATCTCCGATCTCGATCTGCTGACGGCGGTCGAGCAGACGCAGCGTTCGCTCTTCGTGCCGCCGCAATATTCCGATGACGCCTATTCGAGCCGGACGATCCCGATTGAATGCGGCTCCTTTCTCGAAGGCGTCGATTTTGTCGTCCGCATGCTGCATCACCTGAAGCTCAAACCCGGGCAGCGCGTCCTGGAAATCGGCACCGGCAGCGGCTTTACCGCCGCGGTCATGGGCCGCATGGCCGAGCGGGTTCTGTCCGTCGACCGCTATAAGACGCTGACATCGGCCGCGCAGCGGCGCATGGAATCACTTGGCCTGCGCAACGTCATCATCCGCCATGCCGACGGCAGCGCCGGCATGCAGGGAGAGGGCACATTCGATCGCATCCTGGTGACGGCTGCCTTCAACGCGATGCCGCGCTTTTATACCGACCAGTTGGTTTCCGGCGGCTCGATGATCGCGCCGCTGATGATCTCCGAGAACGAATGCCGCATGGTGCGGCTGACGAAAACCGGCAGCCGTTTCGAGCGCGAGGAACTGTTCGAAGCCCCTTATCTGCCGATCGTTCCGCGCCTTGCCTCGCTGCTGTAGGCGCTGCGATTTTTCACCCGTAAGCTATGGTTATCAACTTCTCAAAAATATCGCACTGATTCCAGCATCTTAACTGCGTGGTAATACTAACGCGTTTTAATAGACTCACAAATGGTTGCGTTCTCAGTGGGTCGAGTCAATGCGTTTCAGTCTTTCGCCGAAGTTCGGGAAGTCGGCCGGTAATCTTCTGGTTGTGGGCCTGCTGGCAAGTGCCGCAACGGGCTGCAGTTCCGATGTGACACGGTTTGGCGGCTTGTTTTCCTCCTCAGGGCAGGATCAGATCACCACGAGCTCGATTCCGCGCAGGGGCGGTGTTCAGGGTGATCCGGTGCCGCGCGCCGATCTCGGCGGCTCCGCCGTTGCCAGCCAGTCTGGCTATGGTGGCGGCAATGGCGCGCTGAACCAGCCTTATCCGTCTAGCCCGAGTTACGATCCGGTCCGCACGTCCAGTGCCCGTATGGCCTCCGCGCCGGTTGCGGTGCAGCGTTCGGAACTTTCGGCTCCGACGGCGGCGGCACCATCCCGGCAGCGGGAAAAGGAAGTCGCTCTCGCCCAGCCTTTCCCTTCGGCCCCCCAGGCGCAAAAAAACCGGCTGGTGGCACCGACTGCGCCGAAGCTGGCGCCCGATCCTTTGACGACGAGCACGACGCCGAAGGTTTCCGGCTGGTCCGGGACCAATGCCCCTTCCGTGACGCTGCGTCCGGGTGAAAGCATCGCCACGCTGTCCAGGCGCTTCGGTGTTCCGGAAAAGGAAATCCTGCGGGTCAACAACCTGAAGACGGCTTCCGCCGCCACGCCCGGCCAGGCAATCCTGATCCCGACCTTCAATGGCGGCAATGCCGCCAAGGCGGCGTCGCAGGCGGCCGACCTCTCCAAGCCCGGCAAGATGCCGGAGCCGGTGAAGGCGCCTGAGCAGAACGTCGCCGTCGTTCCCGGCGCCAATTCCGCCCGCGACAAGACCGTGGCGAGCGCCGATGCCGCCGGCAAGCTTCCGGCCGGCGCCGGTAAGGATCCGAAAGCGCCTGCAGGCACCTATGTCGTCAAGCAAGGCGATTCGCTGGCAAAGATCGCCAAGGCGACCGGCACCAAGATCGACGATCTCAAGGCCGCCAACAATCTGTCGGCCAGCTCGGTCCGGATCGGTCAGGCGTTGAAGATCCCGAACGGCACCGCCGACAATATCAAGACCGCCTCGATCTCGACCGAGAAGGCCGACCCGAAGCCGGCGCAGACGGCGCCCGTCCAGCAGGCGGCCTCCGTTGAACCCGCACCCTACAAGGCGCCGGTCGCCACCCAGACGGTCGACGATGTCGAGAAGAAGTCCGACGTCAGCTCCGCCGCACCGGAATCGACCGGCATCGGCAAGTATCGCTGGCCGGTCCGCGGTCAGGTCATCGCTTCATACGGTGCCAACGTCAACGGCAACCGCAATGACGGCATCGACATCTCGGTGCCGCAGGGAACGCCGATCAAGGCCGCCGAAAACGGCGTCGTCATCTATGCCGGCAACGGCCTGAAGGAACTCGGCAACACGGTTCTCGTCCGTCACGACGACGGCACCGTCACCGTCTACGGCAATGCCGATACGCTGAGCGTCGCCCGTGGTCAGAAGATCCAGCGCGGCCAGACCGTCGCCGTCTCCGGCATGAGCGGCGACGTCAAGCAGCCGCAGGTCCATTTCGAGGTGCGCAAGGACGCATCTCCGGTCAACCCGATGACTTTCCTGGAATAGGTACAGCGTCCCAGGAAGCGCAAAAGCCCGGCCGCCCGCCGGGCTTTTGTATTTTAACCGCGGTCGATGTGAACGCGCATGCGTCCGGCCAGATCCTGGATATACTGCCAGGCGACGCGGCCGGAGCGCGCGCCGCGCGTCGTGGCCCATTCCAGCGCCTCGGCATGCATCTTGGCGCGGTCAAGCCCGAGCTTGAAATGATCGGCATAGCCGTCGATCATGCCGAGATAATCTTCCTGGCTGCATTTGTGGAAGCCGAGCCAGAGGCCGAAACGATCGGAAAGCGAAACCTTCTCCTCGACGGCCTCCGACGGATTGATCGCCGTCGACTGCTCGTTTTCCATCATGTGGCGCGGCAGCAGATGGCGCCGGTTCGAGGTGGCGTAGAAAAGCACATTGTCCGGCCGCCCTTCGACGCCGCCGTCGAGCGCCGCCTTCAGCGACTTATAGGCGGTGTCGTCGTGATCGAAGGAAAGATCGTCGCAGAAGACGATAACGCGGTACGGCGTGTCCTTCAGCAGGTCGAGCAGGGTAGGGAGGCTGGCGATATCCTCGCGATGCACTTCGACGAGCTTCAGCGCGACGCCGCTTTCACGCCTGACATCCTCGTGCACGGCTTTGACGAGCGAGGATTTTCCCATGCCGCGCGCGCCCCAGAGCAGCACATTGTTGGCGGCATAACCCTCGGCGAACCGCACCGTATTCTCGTGCAGGATATCGCGCACATGGTCGACGCCGCGGATGAGCTTCAATGCCACCCGGTTCGGCTTGGCCACAGGCTGCAGATGCTGACGCGACGGCGCCCAGACAAAACAGTCGGCGGCATCCCAATCGTTGACGGCAGGCGCCGGCCCGGCAAGGCGCTCGACGGCATTTGCAAGCCGTTTCAGTTCGGCAAGCAGGGCGGTGTTGATTTCCTCGGTCATCGCGGCTCCTGATTTCTTGCTGCGGCAATCCGCTTTATCTTTCGATGCGGGGTAGCATGGCGTTTTGACGGCGGAAAGGTTATGAGGCAGCGGAATCGGTACTGTTTCCGGCTGTTTCTGTTGCATTCATCGAAGCGGCAACTATAGTCCGGCAACCTGAAAAAACAGGCGGAGTTCCGCCGCCAAGCCTGAGGAGTTTAGCATGTTCATCACCCCGGCATTCGCCCAGAGTGCGACCGATACGGCAACCGGTTTCGGCGGCTCCGGTTTCGAAATGATCATCCTGTTCGTGCCGCTGATGGTCGTCTGGTACTTCCTGCTGATCCGTCCCCAGCGCGCACAGGCCAAGAAGCGCGAGGAAACCCTGAAGGCGATCCGCCGCGGCGATCAGGTCGTCACCGGTGGCGGTCTTGTCGGCAAGGTCACCAAGGTCATCGACGACAAGGAAGTCGAAGTCGAAATCGCCGATGGCGTTCGTGTGCGCATCGTCCGCAGCGGTATTTCGGATGTGCGCGTCAAGGGTGAACCCGTCAAGGCCGACGCAGCGTAACAATCGATAACTCAGCCGCCGGATCGGAAGATCGTCGAGAGAATGTTGCATTTTTCCCGCTGGAAAACACTTCTGATCTGGCTGGCCGCGTTTGCGGCCATCGTCATCGCTGCGCCCAATCTGCTGAGCGAGGCGCAGCGTTCCTCTCTGCCGGACTGGCTCCGGCACGACCGCGTGACGCTCGGTCTCGATCTGCAGGGCGGCTCGCACATCGTCCTGAAGGTCGAACGTTTCGATATCGTCAAGGACCGCCTGGAAGAGGCGGTCGCCAATGTGCGCAACGCGCTGCGCGGCGCCGGTATCCGCTATACCGGGCTGACCGGCAACGACCAGACAGTCACCGTCCGCATCACCGATCCGGCTGAAACCCAGAAGGCGGTCGATCTTCTGAAGCCTTTGACGGCGGCCGGCGGCCGCTCCGAACCCGGTGTCGCGCTGCAGCAGGGCGAAGAGGGGCAGCTATCGCTGCAGATTTCCGACGCCGGCATCACCGCCGATGTCGCCGCCGCCCGGACCCGGTCGCTCGATATCGTCAGCCGCCGCATCGCCGGATTCGGTAATCAGAATTTTCTCGTTCGCCCCGACGGCGTTGACCGGATCGTCGTCCAGGTGCTGGGATCGGTCGATGCTGAGCGGCTGAAGAGCCTGCTGAACCAGCCGGCCAAGCTTTCCTTTCACCTGATCGACCCAAGCATGTCGGGGCAGGAGGCGTTGAACGGCCGCTGGCCGGCGACATCGCAAGTGCTCTATTCGCTTGACGATCCGCCGGTGCCCTATCTCGTCGACCGCACGGCTTTCGTCGCCGGCAGCAACATGGTCGATATCGAGCCTGTCGTCGATCCGCAGACTCAGGATCGCTCGATTGCCTACCGTCTCGATGCCGAAGGCACGCGGCGGCTGGCTGAGGTGACGGGGCAGAATATCGGCAAGCACCTCGCCATCGTCTTCGACGACCAGGTGATGTCGTCACCGGTTATCGATGCGGCGATCACCGGCGGCGAGGGCACGATTTCGGCGAATTTCTCCGAAGACGGCGTTCGCGACCTTGCGATCATGCTTCGCGCCGGCGCCTTGCCGGCGACGCTGACGAGTGTCGAGGAACGTAGCGTCAGCCCGAGATTCGGCGCCGACTCCATCTTCTCCGGCCTCATTGCCGGTCTCGTCGCCGTCGTGCTGGTCGCCGCACTGATGATCGCACTTTACCGCATTCTCGGTGTCATCGCCGTCGTCTCGCTCGTCTTCAACCTGATCTTCATCGTCGCGGTGCTCAGCCTTGCCGGCGCGACGCTCACCTTGCCCGGGATTGCCGGCATCGTGCTCATCGTCGGCATGGCGGTCGACTCGAACGTGCTGATCTACGAGCGCATCCGTGAGGAGGAGAAAACCGCCCATTCCTTTACGGAGGCCGTCGACCGCGGTTTCTCGCGCGCCTTCGCAACGATCGTCGATGCAAATGTGACGATCTTCATCGCCGCCATCATCCTCTTTTTCCTCGGCAGCGAATCCATCCGCGGTTTCGCGGTGACACTGGCGGTCGGTATCCTGACAACCGTCTTCACGGCGTTCACGTTGACGCGCTCGATCGTTGCCGTCTGGCTGGAAGGGCGCCATCCCCGGCATCTGCCGAAGAGCGTTCTGACCCATCTATTCGAACACGCCAACATCCGTTTCATGGGGATCCGCCGTTACGTCTTTACCGCGTCGGCGATCATCTCGCTGATCGCCATGGCGGCCTTTGCCACCGCCGGCCTGCGTCTCGGCATCGATTTCACCGGCGGCTCGCTCATCGAGGTGACGGCGAAACAGGGCAATGCCGACCTCGCCGATATTCAATCCCGCCTCAACGATCTCAACCTCGGCGAGGTCGGCGTCGAGCGCGCCGGCGGACCGTCGAATGCCCGCATCCGCATCGCCTCCCAGGGCGGCGGCGAGAATGCCGAGCAGTCGGCGGCGACGTTGGTGCGGGGCGAACTTGAAGGGGATTATGATTTTCGCCGCGTCGAGGTCGTCGGTCCCGCCATCTCCGGCGAATTGACGATGATGGCAACGCTCGGCGTGCTGGCTGCTCTGGCGGCGATCCTGATCTACATCTGGATCCGTTTCGAATGGCAGTTTGCGGTCGGCGCCATCGTCGCGACGCTGCACGACGTCGTCATTCTGCTCGGCCTCTTCGTCCTCACCGGCATGGAATTCAACCTGACGAGCGTCGCCGTCGTGCTGACCGTTGTCGGTTATTCCCTGAACGACACGGTGGTGGTCTATGACCGGATGCGCGAGAATCTGAAGCGATACCGGAAGATGCCGCTGCCCATCCTGATCGATGCCTCGATCAACCAGACGCTGTCGCGCACCATCCTGACCGCGGCGACAACGTTGCTCGCCTTGTTCGCGCTCTATATTTTCGGGGGCGAGGTTATCCGCTCCTTCACCTTTACGATGCTCTTCGGCGTCGCCCTCGGCACCTTCTCTTCGATCTATATCGCCGCTCCTGTGCTGATCGTCTTCCGGCTGCGGCCGGAGAGCCCCGACGGGGAAGAGAGCAACAAAACGGATGCTGGTGTAAAATCCGGCACGGTGGTTTGAAAACATGGCAAAAGGCATAGAAATCCGCGCCGCCCATTTCCCCGGGCGCGCGCCGATCGATACTTACGGCAATGGCGGTTTCCGCTTTGCCGACATGTCGCATCGCGGCTCGATCCTTTGCCTTCCCTCCGGCATTCACGGCTGGGACATGGATATGTCGAAACCGCTATCGCCCGAAAATTTCCGTCGCGTGCTTGAAGAGGCTGATGATATCGAGGTTCTGCTTGTCGGCACCGGACCCGAGCTTCGCCGGCTGCCGGAGGAATTGAAGCAGGCGCTGAAATCGCGCGGCATCGCCTCTGATCCGATGAGCACAGGTGCAGCGGTACGCACCTTCAATATCATGCTTGCCGAGCAGCGCGCCGTCGCCGCGGCACTGATCGCGGTCTGACGATGAGTGAAGCGAAGACGGCGACGAACCAGGAGATCTGCCTGGCGATGCTGCGTGACAACGATCGCGACCGCTACCTTGCCTGCCTGCTGTCGCCGGAGGAAAAGCGCGGCGCGCTTGCAGCCCTATACGCCTTCAATGCCGAGCTTGCCCGCATCCGTGATCTTGTGCACGAACCGTTGCCCGGCGAGGTGCGGCTGCAATACTGGCGCGACCTGCTGGAAGGCAGCGCCCATGGATCGACGGCGGCCAACCCGGTCGCTGCAGCGCTTTTGACGGCGATCGAAACGCACCGCCTGCCGCGCCAGACGTTGATCGACATGATCGAGGCCCGCACCTTCGATCTCTATGACGATCCGATGGAAACGCGTCTTTCGCTCGAAGGTTATGCCGGCGAGACGGCATCGGCGCTGATCCAGCTTGCAAGCCTCGTGCTGTCGCCTGAAGAGGCTGCAAGATCGGCGAACGCGGCCGGTCATGCCGGAGTGGCCCAGGCGGTCGCCGGCCTGTTGCTGCTGATGCCGCTGCATCGCCGCCGCGGCCAGGTCTATATTCCGCTGCAGATCCTTACCGCCACCGGTCTTGACCGCGATACCTTCCTGGCCGGTGAGGACAGGCCGCGCATCTCAGCCGCCATCGAGGCCTTCGCCGGCCTCGGCCGTGAACATCTGGCAAGGGCGAGAGGGGCAGGCCCGATCGCGTCGGCGGTTTTTCCAGCCTTCCTGCCGGCGACCCTGGCGCAACCGGTGCTCGTCAAGGCGCAGAAGCATGGCGCGCTCCTGTTCGACCGGCCGCTGCAGCCGCCGCAATGGCGCCGCCAGCTCAGCATGGCGCTCTCGGCCGTCCGCAGAAAAATCTGACGACCGGTCAAACTCGCGCAAGTCTCACGCGTTACAAGGCTTGAACCGCTACTGCTTTGATCGGAGACTCGGCGTGGGCATTATCGTCTGGTGCGTTCTTTTCGCCATCGTCATCTTCTTTGCCTTCGTGGCAACGCGCATGGCCGCGCAAAACAAGGAAGACGGCCTGCATGACACCGGCCTCGCCATCATCGAGTTCGGCCGTGCCTTTCCGAACGAGGCGATCCGCCAGTTGCAGGCGACTGAGAACGGCCAAGCCATTTTTGTGCGCCTGCACGACAACAAGGCCGGCTTCATGCGGAACATGTCGCGCCACTTCGCCTGCCATCTGATCGAGCCGGGCCGCGTGCGCGTCGTCAGCTCGCAAACGGGCAGGGGCCTGGTGATCGATTTCCTCGATGCGCCCCATCACAACGGCGATTTCGAATTCGCTTCCGCCAAGGAGTCCTCGGAGGTCGCGCTCTGGTTGCTCGGCAACTACGTTGCCGAGCCGGATAAGGACCTGCCGTCGGGCACTATTGCGGCGGCGAACAAGCAGTAGATCAGAAGCGACCGATCAGGCGCTTTCGGCAAATGGCGAAGTCTGGCCGAGCCAGGCGGCGCAGTCTGCAAGGGCGCGCTTCGCGATCAGCTGTCGTTTCATGATCGTCTTGTCCTTGCCGCGGAAACGCTTGACGCCCTCGGGCTTGACGATCGAACCGGGCTGGAGCTCCGGAAACAGCCCGAAATTGATGTTCATCGGCTGGAACGAGCGTTTGCCCGGCTCCTCGTCGGTGACGATATGCCCGCCGGTGATATGACCGAGCAGCGCGCCCAGCGCCGTTGTCGCCGGCGGCAGCGAGATCGCTTCTCCCTTGCGTTCGGCGGCGGCGAAACGGCCGGCCATCAGCCCGACGCTGGCGCTTTCCACATAACCCTCGCAACCGGTGATCTGGCCGGCAAAACGCAGGCCGGGCCGCGATTTCAGTGTCAGCGACGGGTCGAGCAGGGTGGGGGAGTTGATATATGTGTTGCGGTGCAGGCCGCCGAGACGGGCAAATTCCGCATTCTCCAGCCCCGGGATCATCCGGAAGATTTCCGCCTGCGCGCCATATTTCAGCTTCGTCTGGAAGCCGACCATGTTGTAGAGCGTGCCGAGCGCATTGTCCTGGCGCAGCTGCACGACGGCATAGGCCTTGACCGTCGGGTTATGCGCGTTGGTCAGCCCCATCGGCTTCATCGGCCCGTGCCGCAGCGTCTCGCGGCCGCGTTCGGCCATGACCTCGATCGGCAGGCAGCCGTCAAAATAAGGCGTGCCCTCCCATTCCTTGAAACCGACCGCGTCACCCGAAATCAGCGCATCGACGAAGGCATTGTACTGCGCCTCGTCCATCGGGCAATTGATATAGTCCTTCCCGGTGCCGCCGGGGCCGACCTTGTCGTAGCGCGACTGATACCAGCAGATATCCATATCGATGCTTTCGCGGTAAACGATCGGCGCGATCGCGTCGAAGAAGGCGAGCGAATCCTTGCCGGTTTCCGCCTGGATGGCGCTTGCGAGCGACGGCGCCGTCAGCGGCCCGGTGGCGACGATGGCAAGATCCCAGTCAGCAGGCGGCAGGCCGGTAATTTCCTCGCGCACGACCGTGATGAGCGGGTGGTCATGGATTGCCTTGGTGACCGCGTCGGAGAAGCCGTCGCGATCGACGGCGAGCGCGCCACCGGCCGGGACCTGGTGCCGATCGGCAGTGGCCATGATCAGCGAGCCGGCCATGCGCATCTCGGCATGGATGACGCCGACGGCATTGCTGGTCGCATCGTCGGAGCGGAAGGAGTTGGAGCAGACCAGTTCGGCAAGGCCGTCGGTTTTATGTGCATCCGTGCCGCGCACCCCGCGCATTTCATGCAGGATGACGGGGACGCCGGAACTGGCGATCTGCCAGGCGGCCTCCGAGCCGGCAAGCCCGCCGCCGACGACGTGGATGGGGGAATAGGAAGAGATCGTGTTCATCCCGGGCTGATATCATGTCGGCAGGTGCGATCCAACACCCCGGAATCAAAAACGGCGCCCTACGGCGCCGTCTTGAGAGCATCGCGCTCGCCGTTAGCGGGCCGTCATCGACGGCCGGCTATTAGCGGAAAGAGCGGGATGCGATATTGCGGATGTCGTAACGGCTGACGCCGATATCGGACAGGGTCTGGTTCGAAAGGCCGCCGAGTTCGTTGAGCGTACGGCGGTAGCTGAGCCAGCTTTTTGCAATGCGGATCGGGTTCATTGTCTTTTCCTCAAACAAATGTCCGCTGGATGGCGGGATCGCCTATCTCTCTGCGGTTGATGTTTATATAGGCGAGAACCGTCTTATTGTGCAGTGCAAATAATTGGCGTCTGCCATGCAATTGTGCAATGTGATGCCCGCCAATTAAGCGGTGAATATTTTTTGAGCGGGCCAACGACCCGCAATAAACATGCAACCGCCGGGGCATGCGGGCAAAAGAAAACGCCCGCTGTGGGAACAGCGGGCGTTTCGACCGAGAGCGATCCTGCTTGGGAGGAGCAGCGGATCGCCTGGAATTAGCGGGCAGAAGCCTCACGGGCAACGCGATGGATGTCCGAACGGTCGATGCCGAGATCATGCAATTCGCGGTTGCTCATGCGGCCAAGTTCAGTGACCGTCTGACGATACTTGCGCCAATTATTGAAAGAGCGAGAGAAGTTCATGTTAAGCCCCTTTCCGAGGGTTTCATCCGCCAGCAGCCACCGATCGGCGCTGACCTCTATTTGATGACCGGAATATATGTTGCGGCGCGAAAGACTAAAACAGCCAAGTTTTCAGATCACCTATGCGATGTATGCAACGCTTCGGGGGTGCTTAACGCAGACTTGCCGTTTTTTGGTCAATGAATAGGCAGAATGACTCCGAGAAAAGCGATCTGGTTTGGCGCGCCGAACACGTGCCTTTTGCTAAAAATGCTGCTTACTCCGGCGGTTTTCCCGTGCAACGGCTTTTCTCGAGGCATTTCGCTTCGGATTAAACCCGCCTATTTGTCCGCAGTGTCGGCGGGGCGGTGTGACGGCTGAGCCGCACGACGCGCCACGCAACGGAAATCCTGGGGTCGCTCATGTTTTAATTGCGTTTTTGAACAATAAAAACGCCCGCCGGGGGAGGATCCGGCGGGCGCATTATGGTGACTGGCAACTGGGAGGAGGAGTGTTGCCAGCCTATCATAGCGCGCTGGGAGGAGGAGTGCGCGGCTACGAATATCGTCACGGACAAAGAGGTCCGAGGGCGTCCGGCAGAACCCGGGCCGGGGCGCCATCCCCGTGCTTGATGTCTCTTTAAATAGTATGACTAATGAATATTTTGCAGTGCAATAATTTCATGAGTGGTGTGCAAGTGGCGCATACCTCTCCGTCCATATGCTTAGATTAACGCTTCCGGCGTTAGCGGCCGGTTAATGCGCGATACAAGTTAGACCAGTGAGGAAGTTGTATTTTGTCGGAAGGGCGTTTGCGAAGCCCCATGCTGCGTCTATAACGGATGGGCCGCAGCGCCGCAGTAGGCATTGCGGAAACGAGGGGTGGAGCATGTATCGCGGCAGATTGGAGCGGGATCTTTCGCTCTGGGTGGGCAAGGGCCTGCTGGGGCAGGAAACGGCAACTGCGCTTCTCGCCGAATATGACAGCCGCCCGGCAAGCTTCAGTCTCGGCAGGGTGCTGATGGCGCTGGCGGGGCTGCTGCTGGCAGCGGCCATCCTGCTGGTCGTCGCCTCCAACTGGGAGGCCATCCCGCGCCTCGTGCGCGTCGGCGCCATCCTGGCCCTGATCTGGGTGGTGCACATCGCCGCCGCCCGGATGCTGGCCCGCGGTGCGGCCGCAGTGGCAAGCGGCCTGCTGATCATCGGCGCGATGAGTTTCGGCGGCGCCATCTCGCTGGTCGGGCAGATGTATCATCTCTCCGGCGACGAGCAGACGGTGATGTATCTCTGGTTCGCCATCGCGACCATCTCGGCGATCCTGTTCCGTTCGGGCGCGGTGGCCGTGGTCGCCGGCTTCCTCTCCTGGGCGTCCTTTGCCGTCTATCTCGAGAATTACGACAGCCATTGGATCGGGCTCGATCCCTGGATGGCGCCCGTCATGGCGGCGATCGTCATTGCCCTGGTGCGATATACCGGCGCCGAGCGGGCCCGCCATCTCTCCTATCTGCTGCTGATCGGCTGGCTTGCCTGGCTCTATACGCTTTATGAGGAGATCGCCGTGGCGCTGGCCTTCGCGCTCGGCGGCATGGCGGCCTTCGTCCTGACGGCGTTGCCGACCCGGCCTGTTGCCTCCCTGGTCAGGAGCGCCGGTGCGGCTCCGGCCTTCTACAGCTTCCTCGTCGCCGCCATCGGCTTCCTGCTGCTCCATATCGAGATCGAGGACGGCTGGCGGCTGGTGGTGCTCGGGGTGGCGACGCTTGGGGCTTCGGTGCTGGCGATCGCCCTGCATGGCAGGGACAACGGCGCGGTACGTTATCTCGCTTATACGACCTTTGCCGCCGAGATGCTTTATCTCGCCTCCGTGACCGTCGGTTCGATCCTCGGCACGTCGAGCCTCTTTCTCTTCTCCGGTCTCGTCGTCGCGCTGGTTGCGTGGATCGTCATTCGGCTCGAACGGCGCTTTTCGGCCGATGCACAGGGGGAGAGCGCATGAACTCGCTGATGGCAAGGCTGCAATCCGGCAAGGGCTATCTGCTTTCGGCAATCATCGTCGCCGGCCTGCAGACCGTGATCCTCGGCACGATCATCCAGAGCCGGGCATCGATCCTCGCCAACGGCGCCGAGGTATTGCTGAAAACGGCGCCCGTCGATCCGCGCGATTTCCTGCGCGGCGATTATGTCGTCATGAACTATGACATTTCCTCGGTGCCGGTGCAGACGGTCTCAGGCGGTATTCCGGCAGAGCCCGGCGAGCGCACGCTGTGGGTTCGGTTGAAGAAGCAGGACGATGGTTTCTGGACGGTGATCGAATCGTCCTTTCGCGAACTGCCGCCGCTGCCGGAAACCGTGATCCTGCGCAGCCAGCCATTTTACAGTGGCGGACTTGCCGCTGGCGACAGCATCCGCGTCGAATACGGCATCGAGCGCTATTATGTTCCCGAAGGTCAGGGCAAGCCGATCGAGGAAGCCAGAAACGACGGCAATGTCGCCATTGCCGTGCGCGTCTCGCCGGCCGGCAGCGCGCAGATTCGCAGTCTGGTCGTCGACGGCAAGCCGGTTTACGACGAGCCGCTCTACTGATGCGGCGGCTGCTCGCAAGAGGGCGGCTTGCGGGCCGCAAATCCCCTGTCATTTGCCGTTCATTTTTCCTTTGCCTCGACCAAATCGGGTGATATAGAGACGCCGCGCTCCGGAAGGCCTCATGCGCAGGCATAGGCATGCGGTTCTGTGGACGCGGGTATGGTGAAATTGGTAGACACGCCAGATTTAGGTTCTGGTGCCGCAAGGCGTGGGAGTTCAAGTCTCTCTACCCGCACCAGGCTGTTTGCAGGGGGAGACTAAGAACTTAGTTGTCCCCGAATGACGAAGGTTGTTCCGAATACTCGGAAGTGAGTGCCGTTCCCCTTTTGGCGGAATGATACAGGAATTGGGAAAAGCCACGCGCGGCACGCTGCCGGCGTCGTGCTCATCGAAACGAACGGCGTCTGGGCACGGCCGCCAGGACATGAAGGTAGGAAGACATGCAGGTTATCGAAACGCTCGCTGAAGGGCTGAAGCGCGAAATCAAGGTCGTTATCCCGGCCAAGGACATGCAGGACAAGATGGATCAGCGTCTTGCCGATGTGAAGGACAAGGTTCGCATCAACGGCTTCCGTCCGGGCAAGGTACCCGCTGCTCACCTGAAGAAGGTCTATGGCAAGTCGATCATGGCCGAGCTCGTCAACGAGATCGTCCGCGAGCAGCCGGCCGCCATCCTGTCCAGCCGCGGCGAGAAGTCGGCCACGCAGCCGGAAATCGCCATGACCGAGGACAAGGACGAAGCCGACAAGATCCTCGCCGCCGAGCAGGATTTCGAATTCACGCTCTCCTATGAAGTGCTGCCGCCGATCGAACTGAAGTCGGTCAAGGGCATCAAGGTCACCCGCGAAGTCATCGACATCGCCGAAGACGAAGTCACCGAGCAGGTCCTGAAGGTTGCCGAAAGCGCCCGCGCTTACGAGACCAAGACCGGCAAGGCCGCTGACGGCGACCGCATCACCATGGATTATGTCGGTAAGGTCGATGGCGAAGCCTTCGAAGGCGGCACCGACCAGGGCGCCGAACTGGTGCTCGGCTCCGGCCGCTTCATCCCGGGCTTCGAAGACCAGCTCGTCGGCGTCAAGGCCGGCCAGGAGAAGACCATCACCGTGACCTTCCCGGCCGATTATCCGGCCAAGAACCTCGCCGGCAAGGAAGCCACCTTCGACGTATCGGTCAAGGATGTTGCAGCGCCTGGCAAGGTCGAGATCAACGACGAACTCGCCTCCAAGCTCGGCATCGAATCCGCCGATCGCCTGAAGGAAATCGTCCGCGGCCAGATCGAATCGCAGTACGGCTCGCTGACCCGCCAGAAGCTGAAGCGTCAGATCCTCGACCAGCTCGACGAGATGTACAAGTTCGAGACCCCGGCCTCGCTGGTCGATGCCGAATATAACGGCATCTGGAACCAGGTGAACAACGACCTCGCCCAGTCCGGCAAGACCTTCGAAGACGAAGACACCACCGAAGAGAAGGCACGTGAGGAATACAAGACGCTCGCCGAGCGTCGCGTCCGCCTCGGCCTCGTTCTCTCCGAAATCGGCGAAAAGGCCGGCGTCGAAGTCACCGAAGACGAGATGCAGCGCGCCATCTACGATCAGCTGCGCCAGTATCCGGGCCAGGAAAAGCAGATCCTCGAATTCTTCCGCAGCCAGCCGGGTGCGGCCGCTTCGATCCGCGCGCCGATCTTCGAAGAGAAGGTCATCGATCACCTGCTGACCGAAATCGACGTCACCGACAAGAAGGTGACCAAGGAAGAACTGCTCGCCGAGGAAGAAGGCGAAGCGAAAGCCGAGACCAAGAAGGCCGCCCCGAAGAAGAAGGCTGCCGCCAAGGCCGAAGCTGCCGACGCCGGTGAAGGCGAAGAAGCCGCTCCGAAGAAGAAGGCTGCTCCGAAGAAGAAGGCAGCTGACGAAAGCGCCGAATAATCGCTTCTCAGTTCTGAACTCTGCAAGGCCCCGCCATCGTGCGGGGCCTTTTGCTGTCTCCAGGGCAGTTCACTTTCAAGCGGCTTCTCCGTTATGAAGTGGTATCAACCGCAACAACAAAGAGTTGCATTGACGTATAATTCGATGCAGATTTGCTGATGGGCGGAGGGACCTGAAAATGACTGCAAAGAACGACATGAAAAAGCTGGTTGAGGATATCTATGCCGTGCGTGGCCGCGGCGATATCGAGGGCACGCTGGCGCTGATCGGGGAGGATTGCACCTTTCGGATGGCCGGAAATGCGCGGTTGGCGCCTCTTTCGACTGAATCCGACGGGCCGGCCTTTCGCCAGGTGATAGAGCAGCTCATCACCGTTTGGGATCTATCCAAGATCAAGACAACCGGCATTTATGTGGACGAGGATGAGCATATGGTCTTCGCCCATCGCGAAGGCGAGGTCAGGCACATCCCATCGGGCGTGAGCTTCCATACGGAATTCGTCGACAAGATCCATTTCAGGGATGGGAAACCGGTCAAGATCGTCGAATTCGTCGATACGCTGCAAGTGGCTGAGATAACCCAGATCATCCAGGTCGCTTAAACTCGGCGCCGCCAAAGCGTATCGCATCAAACGTGATTCGTGCGACGCGCTTCAGCGGAAATTGCAGCTCAATGCCGGGTCAGCTCCGCGACTTTCCTGACATGGCTGACGGCAGCCGTACCGCCCGATGTTTTGGTGAAGAGGCTGAGTGTCTCTTCCTCATCGTCGGCGACCGGCGTCAGGGCCTGATCCATATAGGTCTTCGACTTGGCTTCCCTTGAAATCAGGAATGCCGAAATCGTCAGGCCGATGATGGTGCCGGCGAGCGAAGCATGTTTTCTGAAGGTTTCCCAGGCAAAGCGCGGCCAGAAGATCAGCGAACTTTCGCGCGGCAGTTCCGGGCGCCGCTCGGCCGGCGTCTTCAGGCGCAAGAGGCCGCTTTGCAGCGGATGCACGTTTTCCAGCGGCACGGTGGTCGCGAAGGAGACTAGGACTTTGACGAGCCTTGCGAGCGGAACGCCGGTCGCCACAGCGCGGCGCAGCAGGGTCTTCATGTGCTTGGGCGAGTAATAAAGCGCCCAGGCCTCGTGATAGATGTCTTCCCACTCCTGCTTACTCATCTTCGGGTGGGCGGTGCAGACGTGCTCGACATCGTAAATGTTGAGATCGCCGTCCATCTCGACGTCCTTCTTCCACAGGACCTGATGGTCCTCGGAACCGGGCAGAGGCGTCAGGATGAAGAATTCGATGACGTCGAGCGGCAGCTCTTCCTGGATGATCGCGATATCGCGGCGGATCGATTCCGGCGTGTCGGCGGGGAAGCCCAGGATATAACCGGCGAGCGTCATGATGCCTTGCGCCTTCCAGGCGAGCAGCATCTTGCGGTATTCGGTGATCTTGTTCTGGTTTTTCTTGGCCGCGGTCAGATTGTCCGGATTGACGTTTTCCAGGCCGATGAAGACGCGGGTGACGCCGGCGCGCCGCGACTTCTCGATGAAATTCGGGATCTTGTGGCAGAGCGTGTCGACCTGGATCATCAGGCCGAGCGGAATGCCGTCCCGCTCCTTGAGCTCGATCAGCCGGTCGAAGATCGCTTCCCAATCCTTGTTGCGGGCGAAGTTGTCGTCGGTGATGAAGAATTTGTGGATCCCCTGCGCCCAGTTCATCCGCACCAGCTTTTCGACGTCGTCGGCCGAGCGGAAGCGCGACTTGCGTCCCTGCACGTTGATGATGGTGCAGAACGAGCATTGGTAGGGACAGCCGCGTCCGGCGTCGAAGCTGGTGCTGAGCCCGAGCGTTCGCTGAATATTGTCCTTCGGCAGGAAGGGAACCGGCGTGCCGCCGATGCCGGGAAGGTCGTTCATGAAATTGTAGAGTGGCTTCAGCTCGCCGCTCGCGGCATCGCGCAGCACCATCTCCAGCCGGCCTTCGGCTTCGCCGGCAAACATCGAGATGCCCATGTCGCGGCAGGCTTCGAGCCCGACCGCCTTGCCATCCAGCATCGACAGGCAGCCGGAAACATGGAAGCCGCCGATGGAGACCGGCAGGCCGGCATCGCGGAAGGGCCGGGCGATATCGAGCGCGCGCGGATACTGGTTGGTCTGGACGCCGACGAGTGCGATCATGCCGAAATTGTCGTGGCGCTTGAACTGTGCGAGCAGTCCGGCGAAGTCGATCCGCGTGTTGGTCTCGTCGATCACGGTGATGTCGATTGCCGTGTCGGGCCCGAGCACCTTGCGCTCGGCGCATTCGGCGGCGATGCCATAGAGAGCCGCAAGCGAATTGGAAGGAATCATCGCCCGCCACCAGCGGATGACATAGCCGTCGTCGTCATAATGCGACGGCTTGATCAGGATCAGCTGAAAACGTCGGCGGGCAGCTTCCAAGACATGGGACAAGAGGATCTATCTTTCTTCAGAAGCTTTTGCCGGCGGCAAAATGGAGTTGAAGGCATCTATCGGACGTATCAATGCGATTCAGGAGGTCAAACTAAGGCGTAAAAAACGGCGATGCACGCAAAACGCTATGCACGGCAATTCCTCAATATACTACCCGATATCGAGCAGCAATGCGCGGTGGTCGGAGACCTCGGGCGCCTCGACCACCTCGAATTTGGCAATTTTTACCCCCGGTGTCACCAGCATGTAATCGGCAAAGCGGCCCTGCTTCAGATAGTAGGAGGTTCGCGTGTCTACAAGGCCGTTTCCGGTGACGAGATCGGAAAGCCCCAATCTGGCGAGAATCGGAAAGGTCGCGCTGTCGGGTAAGATGTTGAAATCGCCGCAGACGACGAGCCCCTCGTTGCCGGGCCAGACGCGCTCGATGAGCGCGACCAGCGCTGCGGCCTGTTCTTCGCGGGCCGGCGTGTCGCCCTTGCCGGCGGGATCCCGGAGGCCATGCATGTGGGCGATGGTCAGGCTGGAAGCATGCTTATGGCTGAAGATGCGGATGCAATGGGCGTTCCGTGGCCGCGGATGTTCGCCCCAGCCATTGGCGGAAAAACCGCCATGCACGAAGTCCAGGCCCTGGGCGATGACCGAATGCGATTTGCGCACGAAGGTCGCCAGCCCGAATTCGGCGGCTATGGCGGTCCCGCCGTTAAACAGCTCGCCTCTCGATGTCGGGCAGAAGAAGCCGTCGTGGCTAGGCAGGGCGGCGCCGATCTCTGCAAACAGATTGGCGCGCTGTGGCAGTTCCAGCTCCCCATCCCGATAGATCGACCATCCCTCATCCGCCCCCGGCGCCCGCAACACCTCCTGCAGGCACAGGACATCCGCATCGGCCTGTCTGACATAGTCGATCATGGCCTCGTGCAGCCTGCCGCCCCAGGCGTTCAGCGAAATGATGCGCAATAGCGTTCGGCTCCGTTTTGACGGCCGGATCTAGACGAAGCCCGCCGCCTATGAGACGCCCTCAGAGTTCCGACTTGATGTCGCCCATCCGGTTCCAGGCATCGAGGCCGGCGATCTTGTAGGCTTCGGCAAGCGTCGGATAGTTGAAGGTGTTTTCGACGAAATACTCGACCGTGCCTTTGAGGTTGAGCACCGCCTGGCCGATATGCACCAGCTCGGTGGCGCCTTCGCCGACGATATGCACGCCGAGCAGTCGCCGCGTTTTCAGCGAGAAGATCAGCTTCAGAAGTCCGGTGTCGAGGCCCATGATATGACCGCGCGAGGTCTCGCGGAAGCGGGCGATGCCGCATTCATAGGGAATGCCGCGCTCCTTCATCTCTTCTTCGGTCAGGCCGCAGGTGGAAATTTCCGGCACGGCATAGATCCCATAGGGGAAATATTTCGGCGGCTCCTTGGCGACCGCGCCGATCGCCACGCGGGCGGCGATGCGGCCCTGTTCCATCGACGTCGAGGCAAGGCTCGGAAAGCCGACGACGTCGCCGGCGGCATAGACGTTGGCAACCGATGTCTGGAAGGTTTCCGGGTTGACCTTGAGGCGCCCGCGGCTATCGGCTTCCAGCCCGATGGCCGGCAGGTTCAGCGCGTCGGTCGCCCCCATGCGGCCGGCGGCGAACAGCACCATGTCGGTCGTCAGGCGCCGGCCGCTGTCGAGCGTCAGCTCGACCTTGCCGTCTGCGAGCGTCTCCACCTTATCGGCCTTCTGGCCGAGCAGCAGCTTCATGTTGCGGTCGCGCAGCTGGTAGGTGAAGTCCTCGACGATTTCTTTGTCGATGAAGTCGAGCATCGTGGCCTTCGGGTCGATGACGGTGACGGCCGTGTCGAGCGCGCTGAAGATCGTTGCATATTCGATGCCGATGACGCCGGCGCCGATGACGACCATCGAGCGCGGCAGCTCCTGGATATCGAGCAGCTCGTCGCTGTCGAGAACGGTCTTGCCGTCGAAGGGGATATAATCCGGGCGGAACGGCTTCGTGCCGACGGCAAGCAGCACGCTGGCGGCGGTAACCTGGGTGATCTCGCCGTCATCCTTGATCACCTGCAGCGTCGACGCATTGATGAAGCTCGCCTTGCCGCGAATATGCTGCACGCGGTTGCGGGCAAACTGGTGTTCCAGCACCTCGACTTCGTGGTTGAGCGTAATCAGCAGGCGGCGGCGCAAATCATCTGCACTGATCTCTTCCTTGACGCGGTAAGACCGGCCGTAGAAACCGCGTTCGCGCCAGCCGGAAAGGTTGAGCGCGGTCTCGCGCAGCGTTTTGGAGGGGATGGTGCCGGTATGCACGGAAACGCCGCCGACGCGTTTGCCCTGCTCGATGACAAGCACTTTCTTGCCGAGTTTCGCAGCCTGGATGGCGCCGCGGCGCCCTGCGGGACCGCTCCCCACCACAACAAGATCGTACTGAAGCATTATCTGGCCCCGGATTGGAAAGGAATCATTGCGCCGCGAAATGTCGCCCCTTTATCGGTAACCGGTCAATGTTACAGATTGTTTTACGACCGCCGTTTCAGCCGGACCTGTGTTTTATCAGCGTCAGGCCCTTCAGGCCGACATCGCCGTTCTTGCCGATGATGATGTGGTCATGGACGATGATAGCAAGTGCATTCGCCGCGTCGATGATCACCATCGTCAAATCGATGTCAGCGCGCGACGGCTTCAGATCAGCTTCAGCCCCTTGAGGCTGACATGCCCGTCCTTGCCGATGATGATATGGTCGTGGACGGTGATGTCGAGCGCCTTGGCGGCATCGATGATCACCTTGGTCATGTCGATGTCGGCGCGCGATGGCGTGGGATCGCCGGAGGGGTGGTTGTGGACGAGGATCATCGCCGTCGCCGAAAGCTCGAGCGCCCGTTTGACCACCTCGCGCGGATAGACCGGCGTATGGTCGACCGTGCCGCGGCCCTGGACCTCATCGGCGATCAGCACGTTGCGCTTGTCGAGGAAGAGGATGCGGAATTGTTCGCGCGTTTCATGGGCCATGGCGGCATGGCAATACTCGATGACCGAGGACCATGAGGACAGAACCTGCTTGTTCCTGAGCTCGCTCTTCAGGGTCCGCTGCGCCACCGTCGAGATCAGCTTCAGGTCGAGCGCCACGGTCTCGCCGACACCCTTCACTTCCGTCAGCAGCGCCGCCGGCGCGCCGAAGACGCCGGAGAGCGAGCCGAAGCGTTCGATCAGCGCCTTGGCGATCGGCTTGGTGTCGCGCCGCGGGATCAGGCGGAAAAGCAGGAGCTCGAGGATTTCGTAGTCGGCAAGGGCGGTGTCGCCCTGCTCACGGAAGCGGTCACGCAGCCGTTCGCGATGGCCGTGATAATGCTCCTGGCCGGCGAGCGAGGCGGGCAGGGCGCTCTTGGCATGCGGCACGGACGGTTTTTGCGAGCGTCCGCCGAAGAACGACCGTTCGTCGGCGGCAACAGGCTCTTCAATCGCAAAAGGCAGCGCGTCGTCGGAAGATGTCGCAACAGGCCCCTTCGCCATCGCATCGTCACCCGGCAAACGATAGCAGGCCGGGGCGGTCGAGGCCACCGGGCGACAGGGTAAAGATCTCGCAGCCGTTAGAGGTGACGCCGACGGTGTGTTCATACTGCGCCGAAAGCGACCGGTCGCGGGTGACCGCCGTCCAGCCGTCGGCCAGCACCTTCACGTGCGGCCGGCCAAGATTGATCATCGGTTCGATGGTGAAGATCATGCCTTCGCGCAGTTCCGGCCCTTCGTTGGCGCGGCCGTAATGCAGGATATTCGGCGAATCGTGAAACAGCCGGCCGACGCCGTGGCCGCAGAAATCGCGCACCACCGAGCAGCGCTCGGCCTCGGCATAGGTCTGGATCGCCTCGCCGATCGCGCCGGTGCGGGCGCCGGGCCTGACGGCGGAAATGCCGCGCATCAGCGATTCATAGGTAACCTCGAGCAGTCGCTCGGCGGCGCGCTTGATCGTTCCCACAGGATACATCCGGCTCGAATCGCCGTGCCAGCCGTCGAGCACGAAGGTAACGTCGATATTGACGATATCGCCTTCACGCAGCGGCTTGTCGTTCGGAATGCCGTGGCAGACGACGTGGTTGATCGAGGTGCAGGTCGATTTGGTGTAGCCGCGATAGTTCAGCGTTGCCGGGTGGGCGCCGTGATCCATGCCGAAATCGAAGACGAACCGGTCGATGTCATCGGTCACCAGCCCCGGCTTGACGATGTCGGCCAGCGCATCGAGGCAGCGCGCCGTCAGCTGGCATGCCCTGCGCATGCCCTCGAATGCTTGCGCGTCGTAAAGCCGGATGGCGCCCGTATTCTTCGAGGGCGCGGAAGAGGCTTCGATATAGTTCACCATTGCAGGGCCTTAGCGGAGAATATTAGAATTGTTCATAATGCAGCTATGCCGGGTTCGTCCATCGGGATCAACAGTCGGGGCGAGATTTCTGAGCATGTCCGATCGCTCTTGCTTACAGTCTTCTGCATCCTTGCGTGGCCAAATCATCGGCCAAGGCGGAATATCCACAATCTTCCCAAGAGGATAGGATTGATTGCGTGAAACCTCCCCGCTACTCACCGATTGGTGACAGCGGGGAAGGGTCGTTCGTGCTTGATGAAGCGGTAAAACTTGAAAATTTGCCTGAGGCCGGCGGCGAGCCGGAGCGGCGCGTGCGCGATCGCAGCGCCACCGAGCGCGCCATCCTTGCCGCCGCCAAGGGACTGCTCGCAGAGGAGGGCTTCCAGAATTTCGGCATCAATGCGGTCGCCCGCCGCGCCGGTTGCGACAAGCAACTGATCTATCGTTATTACGGCGGTCTTGACGGTCTGGTCGAGGCGATCGGCGCCGATCTCGGCACTTGGGTGAAGGATCGCATTCCCGAAGATGCCGGCGGCATGTTCCTGCTCACCTATGGCGACCTGATGGAGCGGCTGTCGCTTCTCCTTCTCGACGCCCTGAGAAACGATCCGCTGATGCGCCGCATTCTCGCCTGGGAGATATCTGAGAACACCGAGCAGGTGAGGCGGCTTTCCGAAGCCCGTTCGAAGGCGCTCGCTCTCTGGCTGGAGCGCATGCGCGGTTCGCTGGCACCGCCGAAGGGCGTGGACGCGGCAGCCGTCAATGCCGTCATCATCGCCGCGATCCAGCACCTTGTGCTTGCCGCCGCAAGCGGCGGGCAGTGCGCCGGTCTGTCGTTGAAGACGCCGAAGGACTGGGAGAAGGCGGCGACGGCGCTGAAGCGCATCGTGCGCGGCGTCTACGGCTGATACCTGTCTTATCCACAGGGGGCGGCTGCGGCGTTAACCTTAACAAATGGTTTACGTTGCCTGGTCTCGGCTAACCCGACAGTGTGGGGGAGAGCAGAGATGGAATGAGTAGAGCCCCCGAGTTGACGTCCATGGGAACCAGGATCGCCAAAGCCGCCTTTCTTTTGATGGCGATGATGTTCTTCGCAGTCCTGGCGCTGGATATCGCAATTCCGACGCTGGTGCTGTGCATCATGGCATTGTCGACCTGGTTGGTTTCCCTCGATCTGCCCGTCGCGCGCAAGCATGGAGGTGAGGCCGCATGAAGTGGTTTCTGATCTTCTGGGCCGGCCCCATCGTCTTTCTGGGCGGATGGTATTGGCTCTCTTATTACGACATGAACTTCGGCGTCTTCATGCTGACGCGGCAGGTGCATGACCTGACGTTCCAGCTATATGGCGAGGCGCTCGGCATTCCGCCGGAGACCATTCCGCCGCTCGTTGCCCGCGCCATCGCCGTCGACAGTCTCGTGGTCTTCGCCATCATGGGCTTCCGGAAACGCAAGTCGATCATCGCCTGGTGGAAGGCGCGTCAGCTGAATTCGTCTCCATCGGATCTCGCCAGCAAGGAAAGCCTGTCGAGCGCGCCCTGAAGAATGAAGCTCGCCGCGGCCGAATCGATCCGTTCGGCCCGCTTGGCGCGCGACACGTCCATCTCAAGCAGCGTCCGTTCCGCCGCCACCGTCGACAGCCGCTCGTCCCAATAGACGAAGGGCAGCGCCGTCTTCTGCTCCATGTTGCGCACGAAGGCCCGCGTCGCCTGCACGCGCGGCCCCGCCGATCCGTCCATATTCATCGGCAGGCCGATGATGAAGCCGGCGACCTTTTCCGATTGTGCGAAATCCATGAGCGCCTGCGCATCGATGGTGAATTTGACGCGCCGGATCACCGGGCGGGGTGTGGCGAAGCGCCGGCCGAGATCGGACATCGAAAGCCCGATCGTCTTGGTGCCGAGATCGAGGCCGGCAATCGCCTGCCGCGGGGCAAGCGCCTCGGCCATTTCCTCGATCGTCAGCACCGTCATCGCCATTTCATCCCGTCAAAAGAAATTGAAGTCGCCGCCGCTTTTCTTTGGCGGCGCATGAGATATGTCCATAGAGCATGATGCCGAAAAGTGTGAGTGGTTTTCGGACGACATCATGCTCCAATTCTTTGATTGAGATACGGATTCAGATTTTAGGCAGATCCGGCCTAAAATCATCCGTATCTCCCCAAACAGGCTTTTGCATCACGTAATAAAGGAGAGATTTCATGAAGATCACCTGGCTCGGCCATTCCGCCTTCCGCATCGAGACCGGAAAGGCGACGATCCTGCTCGATCCCTTCCTCAGCCATAACGCCTCCTTTTCCGGCCAGGATATCAAGGATGTCTCTGCAGGCGTCACCCATATCCTGCTGACGCATGGCCATGGCGACCATGTCGGCGATACGGTGGCGCTTGCCAAGGAAACCGGCGCCGTCGTTCTTGCCAATGCCGATCTCGCCGCCTGGCTCGGCTCCAAGGGTGTCGACAAGATCGAGATGGGCAATACCGGCGGCACAATCGCGCTCGGCAGCTTCTCCGCGACCTTCACCAACGCGCTGCACTCGTCCGCCCAGATCACCGAGGACGGCGTTTCGCATGCGCTCGGCAACGCCAACGGCCTGATGCTGCACTTCGATGATGAAGCCTCGATCCTCGCCATGGGCGATACCGACATCTTCGCCGACATGGCGCTGATCAACGAATTGCACCAGCCCGATATCGGCCTCGTGCCGATCGGCGACCGCTTCACCATGGGCGGCGCCGTGGCGGCTCTTGCCTGCCGGCGCTATTTCAATTTCAAGACGGCGATTCCCTGTCACTTCGGCACCTTCCCGATCATCGAGCAGACGGCCGATAAATTCGTTGCCGGCATGGAGGGATCGAAGACGGATGTGAAGGCGCTGAAGCCCGCCGAGAGCCTGTCGATCTGACGAAATCCCGTTGCACCGGGCGGACATGGCCTTTATAGCGGGTAGGAAAAATCCCATCCGGAGAATGCCATGTCCGTCGACCTTGCCACCGTGAAGCGCGTTGCCCACCTTGCCCGTATTGCCGTCTCCGAGGACGAGGCAAATCGCATGGTCGGCGAGCTGAACGGTATCCTGGGCTTCGTCGAGCAGCTCTCCGAAGTCAATGTCGATGGCGTCGAAGCGATGACATCCGTCACCCCGATGGCGATGAAGAAGCGGACGGATGCGGTGACCGACGGCAGCAAGGCCGCCGATATCGTCGCCAATGCGCCCGTCACCGATCACAATTTCTTCCTGGTGCCGAAAGTCGTCGAATAAGGCTTCACGCCTCTTTCCGACCCCTGTTGCCATTTTCAGATCTGAAGCGAAAACATCATGAGCGAACTCACCAGCCTGACCATTGCCGAAGCCCGCCGGAAGCTGCGCGGCAAGGAAATCACCGCACTTGAACTGACCGAGGCCTATCTCTCGGCGATCGATGCGGCCAATGGTCATCTGAATGCCTATATTAAGGTGACGCCGGATCTCGCCCGCCTGATGGCGAAGAACTCCGACGAGCGCATCGCCGCCGGCAAGGCCGGCGAACTCGAAGGCATTCCGCTCGGTATCAAGGATCTCTTTGCCACGGTCGGCGTCCACACCCAGGCATGCAGCCATATTCTCGATGGTTTCGAGCCGCGTTATGAATCGACCGTCACGCAGAACCTCTGGGATGACGGCGCCGTCATGCTCGGCAAGCTGAACATGGACGAGTTCGCCATGGGCTCCTCCAACGAGACCTCGCATTATGGCGCGGTGATCAACCCCTGGCGTGCAGCAGGTTCCAACCAGCAGCTCGTTCCCGGCGGCTCCTCCGGCGGCTCGGCCGCCGCCGTCGCCGCCCATCTTTGCGCCGGTGCCACCGCGACCGATACCGGCGGCTCGATCCGCCAGCCGGCCGCCTTCACCGGCACCGTCGGCATCAAGCCGACCTATGGCCGCTGCTCGCGCTGGGGCACCGTCGCCTTCGCCTCCTCGCTCGACCAGGCAGGCCCGATCGCCCGCGACGTGCGCGATGCCGCGATCCTTCTGAAGTCGATGGCCAGTGTCGACGCCAAGGACACGACGTCGGTCGATCTGCCTGTGCCGGATTATGAGGCGGCGCTTAGCCAGTCGCTGAAAGGCATGAAGATCGGCATTCCCAGCGAATACCGTGTCGACGGCATGCCCGAGGAGATCGAAACCCTCTGGCGCCAGGGCATCGCCTGGCTGAAGGATGCCGGCGCCGAAATCGTCGACATCTCGCTGCCGCACACCAAATACGCGCTTCCGGCCTATTACATCGTCGCTCCCGCCGAGGCATCCTCGAATCTGGCGCGGTACGACGGCGTGCGCTACGGCCTGCGCGTCGACGGCAAGGATATCGTCGACATGTATGAGAAGACGCGCGCCGCCGGCTTCGGCCAGGAAGTCAAGCGCCGCATCATGATCGGCACCTATGTGCTGTCGGCCGGTTATTACGACGCCTACTACATCCGCGCCCAGAAGGTCCGCACGCTGATCAAGCGCGATTTCGAACTCGCCTTCGACGCCGGCGTCGACGCCATCCTGACGCCGGCAACCCCGTCGTCGGCCTTCGGCGTCGCCGACGAGAACCTCGCTTCCGACCCGGTGAAGATGTATCTGAACGACATCTTCACGGTCACGGTCAACATGGCCGGCCTGCCGGGCATCGCCGTGCCCGCCGGTCTCGACCAAAAGGGCCTGCCACTCGGCCTGCAGCTGATCGGCAAGCCCTTTGACGAGGAAACCCTCTTCAAGACAGCGCATGTCATCGAGCAGGCAGCCGGCCGGTTTACGCCAGCCAAGTGGTGGTAACAGGCCGCACGATCCCGCTCTTCCAGAGAATGAGCGTCGAATGCGAAAAGGTGCATCTTAAGAACCTATTGGCTGATCGATAACGGGAATCAGGAGGGGCTTATGGCGACCAATGATCTTGCGCAATTGATCGAGGCAACGGATCGCCTTGCCGCCGGCGGCTTTACCATGGGCGCGGATTGGCAGGCGGTTCACGAAATCTGTCAGCGCCACGAGGGCGAACAGCCGTTCGACTGGGGCCATGCTCTCTGCCATCGCATCGAAGGCGACGACTGGAACGCCGATTACTGGTATCGCCGCGCCGGCAAGCGGCGCGGCACGGGCACGATGGCCGACGAATGGGCGGCGATGCGGACGGAACTCGCAGCAAAGGCCTGAGATTAATCCCGACCGCGCCGTTCGAAACGCGGCCAGGATGGTTGGTTGCTACCTGTTGTTCAGCTGCGACCTGACCAGCTTCAGCCCTCTTTCGGTGATCCGGTAGGGCTGGCCGCTGGAGGACTTGATCGCTCTCAGCCGCTTCAGTCTGCGGAAGAGATCGAGGTCGACGCCGGGATAGAGCCAGCCGTCGCGGGTGAAGCAACTGACCGCCTCGATCTTCCTGTCGTCGTCGCGGGAAATTTCGATGCGACCGCCTTGGGCCATGAGATGCAGGATGCGCTGTTCCGTGCGAGAAATGTCCATGTGTTGAGATCCGGTGTCGCGCCCGGCAGGGCGCACAAAAACGATCTGGCGCTCTTTCGAACGTCAGGGCTTCGTTTTTTCGGGCCCATGCGCGCAAGCGGACTTGCGGGCAGGGCCTTTACCGGGTCTGTGACTGGCTCAGCATGAAGAGTTTCTTATTTCGCGCGTAAAAGGCGGTCAAGACCGCGATCGCCGATCAAACCGGTCGAAAACCGCAGTTTCCAGCCATCGTCCCGTTGGGGACACTGGTAAATTCCCCGACTCAATGGTCTAGTTGCGCGGTAACGCGGAGGTGTCGTTGATCCACATTCGCAATGCCCGCGACGGTGAAGCGGAGCTGTTGAGCGAGATCGGGCTGAGGGCCTGGCAAAAAGCGATGGCGTCGATCGGCGAATCGCACGCGATGATCGATGCAGCCCGCAACGCCTTTCGCAACTTCGTGGAAAACGACTGGCTGACCATCACCGTCGTCGAGCAGAACGGCCAGGTCGCAGGCTGGGCAGCGCGCGAGGGATTGGACGAAACCATTTCGGATTTCTGGATCGATCCCGCCTTCATCGGCCAGGGGCTGGGCTCCGCCCTTCTCCAGCGGATCGAAAAGGAGATCGCCGGGCAGGGCCTGGAAACGGCGGCGATGCAAACCCATTCCGGCAACAACGAGGCGATCGGCTTCTTCCGCAAGCACGGCTACAGCATCCACTGGCTCTCGGTCGCCTATAATCCGAAGCTCGACCGCGACGTGCCCTCGGTCGGGCTGACGAAATCGCTGGTTTCGGACGGTGAGGGCGGATACGGGCAGGAATTCTGACGCTCAAAAATCCTGGAGAAGGAAAGCGCGCCATTCCGGCGCGAAGATCAGCACCGCGGCCACTGCGCCGTGCAGGATCAAGATCGCCGCCAGGGTCGACCGGAACGGCTCCTTTCTCGTTTTGTGCCGCAGCAACTGCTGTGCCGCCACCGCGCCGAGGCTGCCGCCGATCAGCGCAAGCGTCAGAAGCGTGCGCTCGCTGATCCGCCACCTGCCATCGCGCGCCGCCTGCTTGTCGAGAAAATAGATCGAGAAGACGAGGAGGTTCAGCGCCAGAAACGGTGCGGCCCATTTGGTGATATCGATCATCGTCATGCGGCAACTCTATCGCGCCTCGGTTAACCAAGGCAAATGTCGCCGCCGGCCGTCAAACCGCGCCGCACGCCATGGCGAAAGCCTTGCACCGGCACGCCATTTCCTTTACCTCACCAGTGGAAAAGAACAGCCTGCAAAGAGTATCAGATGACCCTTGTCGACGTCCGCACGCCTGATCCGAAACGCTTCATCCCCGGCGCCACCGGCGACTGGGAAGTCATCGTCGGCATGGAAGTCCATGCCCAGGTGCTCTCCAATTCGAAGCTCTTCTCCGGCGCCTCGACGGAATTCGGCAAGCCGCAGAATTCGAACGTGTCGCTCGTCGATGCCGCCATGCCTGGCATGCTGCCTGTTATCAACGAGGAATGCGTCAAGCAGGCCGTGCGCACCGGCCTCGGCCTCAAAGCCCAGATCAACAAGCGCTCGCTCTTCGACCGCAAGAACTATTTCTATCCTGACCTGCCGCAGGGCTATCAGATTTCGCAGTTCAAGGATCCGATCGTCGGCGAGGGCAAAATCGTCATTTCGCTCGGGCCGGACCGCCAGGGCCAGTTCGAAGATATCGAGATCGGCATCGAGCGCCTGCACCTGGAGCAGGATGCCGGCAAGTCGCTGCACGACCAGCATGCGACCATGTCCTATGTCGATCTGAACCGTTCCGGCGTGGCGCTGATGGAAATCGTCTCCAAGCCAGACATGCGCTCGTCCGATGAGGCCAAGGCCTATATGACCAAGCTGCGTTCGATCGTGCGCTATCTCGGCACCTGCGACGGCAACATGGACGAAGGCTCGATGCGTGCCGACGTCAATGTCTCCGTGCGCCGCCCGGGCGAAGATTTCGGCACGCGCTGCGAGATCAAGAACGTCAATTCCATCCGCTTCATCGGCCAGGCGATCGAGTACGAAGCCCGCCGCCAGATCGGCATTCTGGAGGATGGCGGGAAGATCGATCAGGAGACGCGGCTCTTCGACCCGAACAAGGGCGAGACGCGCTCGATGCGCTCCAAGGAGGATGCGCACGATTATCGTTATTTCCCCGATCCGGACCTGCTGCCGCTCGAATTCGATGATGCCTTCGTCACTGCGCTGGCGGCCGATCTGCCGGAATTGCCTGACGACAAGAAGGAGCGCTTCGTGCGCGAGCTCGGCCTGTCGATCTACGACGCCTCGGTGCTCGTCTCCGAAAAGGCGATCGCCGATTATTTCGAGGCTGTCGCCGCCGGCCGCGACGGTAAGACGGCCGCCAACTGGGTGATCAATGATCTGCTCGGCGCGCTGAACCGCACGGGCAAGGATATCGAGCAGACGCCGGTTTCACCGGCCCAGCTCGGCGCCATCATCGATCTGATCAAGGCTGGCACCATCTCCGGCAAGATTGCCAAGGATCTCTTCGAGATCGTGCTGACCGAGGGCGGCGATCCCGCCGAGATCGTCGAAGCACGCGGCATGAAGCAGGTGACCGATACCGGCGCCATCGAAAAGGCCGTGGACGAGATCATTGCCGCCAATCCCGATCAGGTGGAGAAGGTCAAGGCGAAGCCGACCCTGGCCGCATGGTTCGTCGGCCAGGTGATGAAGGCAACCGGCGGCAAGGCCAATCCGCAGGCCGTCCAGGCGCTCGTCAAGTCGAAGCTCGGCATCGAGGAATAAGCCCGTGTATTTCGTCCGCACCGCCGGCGAGCGCGATCTGGAAAAGGTCCGCGCCCTGCTGGTGCAGAGCTTTCACGTCACCTATGACGGCCTCCATGGCAAAGCCAGGGTCGACGAACTGACCGCCCAGCTCTTTTCGCCGGCGGCTCTGAAGGCGCGCTTGGTGCGCAAGGATGCCGAATTCCTCGTTGCCGACGACGGCCGCACTATCGGCGGCATGGGCTATGCGGCGATGTCGCAGGAACTGACGAAGACGGTCATGCTGCATCTCCTCTATGTCGCTCCGGCGCTGCAGCGCCAGGGGATCGGCCGCGATCTCTTCGCCGAACTCGAAACCTGCTTTCCGGATGCGGAAATCATGCGTCTCGAAGTCGAGCCGCAGAATGCAGCAGCCATCGCCTTTTATCACGCGCACGGCTTCACCGAGGTCGGCCGCAACGAAAATAACGGGGCAGGGCAATCCGGCATTCCGTCGCTGATTCTCGAAAAGCCGCTCGAAGGACGTTAAGTCCATGGCGGCCGTCTTGTCCGAGATCGTCATTCGCCGGGCGCGCGGGCAGGAGATCGACGCTGGAATGATCGAGTTCGCCATCGCCGAGGCAAAAGGCCGCGGTATCGGGCGGGTAGCGTTGACCTTGAATGCGATCCGCAGGGATGCCCCATCGTTTCGATGAAAGACTGGTTTCACGCCCTCGCATCTGGGCTTCAAGATGGCTTTGAAATGACCCTTGGCTGTGGTGGAATCGCTGGACAATTCGGCTTGGCGACGGCATAAGCGAGGAAATGAATTCTGGTTTGGCCCGCATCTGGCGGGCACAAGGAAAAGACATGTGGAATCTTCTGGTTCAGACCTTCACCTGGTGGAACAGTCAGACGATGGGCACGCGTTTTGCGACCTGGCGTTTCGGCAAGCGCGTCGGCGAGGATGAATTCGGCAACGTCTATTATGAAGGCGGCATGTCTTCCTACGGCCTGCCGAAGCGCTGGGTGATCTACAAGGGCTATGCCGATGCCTCCGCCATTCCGCCGGGCTGGCATGGCTGGATGCATCATCGCACCGATGTTCCGCCCTCCAAGGAAAACTACGTCGCCAAGGAATGGCAAAAGGCGCACCGCCCCAACTTCACCGGTTCTCCGCAGGCCTACCGTCCGCCGGGCTCCCTCGCCGTTCCGGGCGAGCGTCCGCGTGTCACCGGCGATTACGACGCCTGGACGCCGGGCAACTGAGACGGCTCGACCGGGAAATCCAAAACCCGGCTTTTGGCCACAATTGACCTTTACCCGCAGGTTGGCCGCGCTTGACCGCGGCCATGAACGAAGAATGTCTGGAGACGGGTACACATGAAGCTCTTCACGCGGAACATGGCGCTGCGTGCCGCCGGGTCGCTGCTGGCGCTATCGGCCCTGCTTCCGCCGGTTGCGGCAAATGCCGCACGCATCGAAAATCCGGTAGCTGTGTTCTCCGGCCTCGACAAGATCACCGGCCGCATCACCACATTCGACGTCTATGTCAACGAGACGGTGCAGTTCGGCGCGCTGCAGGTGACGCCGAAGGCCTGTTATTCGCGCGACCAGGCCGAAGCGCAGAAGATCGACGGTTTCGTCGAGGTCGATGAGATCACTCTCGACCGCAAGATTCGCCGCATCTTCACCGGTTGGATGTTCGCCGCCAGCCCTGGCCTCAACGCCGTCGAGCATCCGATCTACGACGTCTGGCTGAAGGACTGCAAGACGAGTTCGGACGTCCCGGCTCCCGACAGCACGAAGGCGACAGCGCGCTAAAGCGCATCGCGATCTTTCAGATTCGCTCCTTGCGCTTGAGCTCTTTGTTTCACGCATGTCGTTGCGGCAAAGGCGCTTCGCGCTTTGCCGCAACGACATGCTTTAGCGCGCCGCGCAAGCCTTATGCGGTGGGTGTCTTGTTCCTCGTGAAAAGACCCTTGGCAAAGCGAAGCGCGCCGCCAGCCACGACGACGATGAGGATGCCGGCTTTTTTGAGGAAGACGGCGGCAAGCGCCAGCAACCCAACTTTCGCGGCAATCTTGGCGCCGGCGCCTGCGGCGATCATTCCTGCCATGCCGTAGGCCGCGATCTTGTCGCCTTCGACATAGTCGGTATAGGCCATTCCCGTGTCGAACTGCACGAGCGTCGTGACGGTCGGAATGACCGCCTCGATCTCCTTCAACTGATTCAGGCCGGCAACGAAGTCGAACTCAAATACGCCCTGGCGGCCGAGGGTCCGCACGGAATAGTTCAGGGTGTGCGGCGCTCGCATGTCATCGCCGAACAACAGATCGCGCGCCCAGTGCATCGCATGCGCGGATTTGTCGTAATGCGGCGTCGAGGCCCACCCGATAAGCGTGATCTTTTGAAAACCCTGCTTCTCGCGCTCGACGTTGTTTTCCCGGATGGAATTTTTGATGTTCTGCAGCAGTTCGTCGTAATTGGTCGTCGCGGCATCGGCGTCGGAGACATAGCCGTCGGCGCTGTATTGCACGACGGAACCCCAGGCCTCGATATCGGTCGGCGCGTATTTGGCCGGGAAGATCATCCCCATCGTTCCCTCCGCCGCCTGCGGGGGATTTCCCCAGATGTCGACGAGCACCGTCTTCGTGTCGGCGGGATTGAGATAATAGAAGCCTTGCGGCACGTTCAGCGTCGCCTTTGCCTCAGGCAGCTTGATCGCCCCCTGCTGAAAATCGAGCTTCTCCAGTAACGGCTTTTCCGCTTCGGAAAAATCGCTCCTGTCCGGGAACATCTCCTGGTAAGGTCGCGCGCCGGCCTGGCCTGTGAACAAGGCGAAAAGGATCGCCGCCGCAAAATATCGTCTCAAAATTCTATCCCCCATTGCATTTTCCGAAACCTACTCAAATCGGCTCGAAAATCAACGCAGGGCTGAAACGATTCTGCTTAAAACTTCAGGTGTGGCGATTCCATCGCGGCTTCAAGCAACACGCCATAATCGGCTTTCGCAACGTCGATCGCGCCGAACGTCTTCAGGTGCTCGGTGGTGAATTGTGTATCGAGCAGCGTGAAGCCTCTTTCCCGCAGTCGCTCGACCAGATGCACGAGGCAGATCTTCGAGGCATCCGTCCGGCGTGAGAACATGCTTTCGCCGAAGAAGGCCGAGCCGAGCGAGACGCCGTAGAGGCCGCCGACCAACTCATCGCCGTCCCAGGCTTCGACGGTATGGGCATGGCCCATGTCGAACAGCGTCGAGTAGAGAGATCTGATCGTCTTGTTGATCCAGGTGCTCGGGCGCCCGGATGTCTCCTCCGCGCAGGCCGCGATCACCTGGTCGAAAGCGTGATCGAAACGGATCTGGAAGGGTTTCCTGCGCACCGTCTTGGCAAGGCTCTTCGACACGTGGAAATGGTCGAACGGCAGTACGCCGCGCAGTTCCGGTTCGACCCAGAAAATCTCCGGGTCGTCGGCAGATTCGGCCATCGGGAAGAGGCCGATGGAATAGGCGCGCAGGAGGATTTCAGGGGTAATGCCTGGTGACTTCCTGCGCGATCCTGCCATTCCTGCCCTATGCCGCCGGTGTGTTGGCGAGGTAGTGTTCCAGCCAGTGGATGTCGTAATCGCCGTTGGCGATATCCTGGTTGGAGACGAGATCCTGGAACAGCGGCAGCGTCGTATTGATGCCGTCGACGACGAATTCGTCGAGTGCCCGGCGCAGCCGCATCATGCATTCGACGCGGGTACGGCCGTGCACGATCAGCTTGCCGATGAGGCTGTCGTAATAGGGCGGGATCTTGTAGCCCTGATAGGCGCCGGAATCGATGCGCACGCCGAGACCGCCAGGCGCGTGGAAATGCGTGATCGTGCCGGGCGAGGGCACGAAGGTGCGCGCGTGCTCGGCATTGATGCGGCATTCGATGGCGTGACCGGAAAAATGCACCTCGTCCTGCGTCACCGAAAGACCGCCGCCGGAGGCGACGCGGATCTGCTCGTGCACGAGGTCGATGCCGGTGATGGCTTCGGTGATCGGATGCTCCACCTGCAGGCGGGTGTTCATTTCGATAAAATAGAACTCGCCATTCTCGTAGAGGAATTCGATCGTGCCGGCGCCGCGATATTTCAGCTTCTTCATGGCGTCGGCGCAGACCTGGCCGATCTTCATGCGCTGCTCGACGTTGAGCGCCGGTGAATTCGCCTCTTCCCAGACCTTCTGGTGGCGGCGCTGCAACGAGCAGTCGCGCTCGCCGAGATGGATGGCATTGCCTTCGCCGTCGCCGAACACCTGAATTTCGATGTGGCGCGGCTTGCCGAGATATTTTTCCATATAGACGGCATCGTTGCCGAAGGCGGCTGCCGCTTCGGTACGCGCCGTCGACCAGGCCTCGATCAGGTCGGCCTCGCTCTTGGCGACCTTCATGCCGCGTCCGCCGCCGCCGGCCGTTGCCTTGATCAGCACCGGATAGCCGATTTCGGCCGCCGTCTTCAGCGCATCCTCTTCGGTCTTCACTTCGCCGTCCGAGCCCGGAACGACGGGAATGCCGAGTTCCAGCGCCGTGGTCTTGGCGGTGATCTTGTCGCCCATAATGCGGATATGGTCAGCCGTCGGCCCGATGAAGGTGATACCGTGCGCTTCGAGAATATCGGCGAACTTGGCGTTCTCCGACAGAAAGCCGTAGCCCGGATGCACGGCATCGGCGCCGGTGATCTCGCAGGCGGCGACGATCTGATGGATATTGAGGTAGCTCTCGCGTGAGGAGGGCGGACCGATGCAGACGCTTTCGTCGGCAAGCCGCACATGCATGGCATCGGCGTCGGCGGTGGAATGAACCACGACGCAGGCGATGCCGAGCTCCTTGCAGGCTCGAAGCACGCGAAGGGCGATTTCCCCGCGATTGGCGATGAGGATTTTCGAAATCATGGGCATGGGCCTATTCGATGACGACGAGGGCTTGGCCGTATTCGACGGGATGTCCGTCATCGACGAGGATCTCGGTTACCTTGCCCGACTTCGGCGAGGGGATCTGGTTCATCGTCTTCATCGCTTCGATGATGATCAGCGTCTGGCCTTCCTTGACGGTCGCGCCGACTTCGATGAAGGCACGCGCGCCCGGCGCCGGCGCCATATAGACGGTGCCGACCATCGGTGCACTGACGACATTGGCCGGGTTGCGGGCGGGAGCTGCGGCCGGTGCAGCGCCTGCTGCTGCTGTTGGAGCGGCGGCTGCGGGTGCGGCATAGGCCGGCGCTGCGATCGGCGCCTGGACATATTGCTGGGTGCCGGCGCGCGAGACGCGGATGCGCAGGTCGTCCTGCTCGACCTCGATTTCCGTCAGATCGGTCTCGTTGAGGATATTGGCGAGATCGCGGATCAGTGCCTGATCGATACCCGATTTCTTTTCAACCATCGTGTTGCCCTGTCTTCTTCTTATGCCGTGATGTTCTTCAGCGCCTGCAGCGCCAGGATGTAGCTATGAGGCCCGAAGCCGCAGATCACGCCCTTGCATGCCGGGGCGATCATCGACTTGTGGCGGAATTCTTCCCGTGCATGAACGTTGGATATGTGGAGCTCGATGACGGGAATGGAAATGGCGCGGATCGCATCATGCAGCGCGACCGATGTATGCGTGTAGGCGCCTGCATTGATGGCAACGCCGGCAGCCTTTTCGTCGGCCTCATGGAACCAGTCCACAAGCGCGCCTTCGTGATTGCTCTGGCGGAAATCGATATCGAAGCCGAGTTCGCGGCCGGCGGCCTTGCAGTCCGCCTCGATGTCCTTCAGCGTCTTGCCGCCATAAATGCCGGGCTCTCGTTTACCCAGCATGTTCAGGTTGGGGCCGTTCAGGACAAAAATCGTTTGCGTCATCGAATGTTCCGTAAAATGCACGACGGCAACCTATAGACTCCGCGACGGCTGAATGAAAGCCCTTACGGATTGGCCAGCAGGAATCGCGCCACATTTGTCCACATGGTTGAAACGCTTCGATTTTGGCGATTTGATGGGCAGCCGTCCGGCGGCTGGTCTGCTCAGCAGGCGGTCTTGCCGCAGCTGCGCATATTCTTGACCTTGGCTTCGAGATCGTCGAGCCCGACGGCGCCCGGCACCAGTTCGTTGCCGATCACATAGGACGGCGTGCCGCTGATGCCGAGACTGGAGGCGAGCTGGTAGGTCGCCTGCACGATGCCGTCATTCGGGCTCTTTGCCATTTCGGCGCGGATCTTGTCCTCGCTGACGCCGAGTGAGGCGGCAACCGCAATCGCCGTTTCGTCGGAAGCGCGGCCTTCCGTGCCGAGAAGGGCGACGTGGAAATCGGCATATTTCTCCGGCGCCAGCTTGCGGAAGGCGTCGGCCACCTTGTGGGCGGCGACCGAATCCGGGCCGAGGATCGGAAATTCCTTCAGCACGAAACGGACATTCTTGTCCTTCTTCAGCATTGCCTGCATGTCGGGAAGCGCGTGACGGCAGTAGCTGCAGTTATAATCGAAGAATTCGACGACGGTGACGTCGCCCTTGGGATTGCCGAGCGTGACGTCGTTCTTCGAATCGAAGATGTCGGCGGTGTTCTCTTCGATCGCCATATTGGCCTTCACCAGCCGTTGGGCTTCCTGCTTCTTCTGCAGCGCATCCTGGACATCGAGCATGATCTCGGGATTTTCGATCAGGTATTGCTTGATGAATTCGCCGAACTCCTTCTTCTGCTGGTCGTCGAGCGCTGCTGCCGGAAACGGAAGGGCGATCGATGCGGCAAGCGCCAGTGCGGTGAAGGTTTTCGGAAGAAAGGCCATGATATCCTCGTCAACGGCGATGGGGTCGTCTCCTTATCGAGATGACCGTCGCCGGGTTAATGGACTTGAATGCGTCGCGTCAAGGTACGGCGCGTCGGGTTCTGCTCAAACAGGAATTTTCATCCCCGCGCGGCCCTCGCGGGATTGTGATGAGCCGATTATTGCGGCAATTGTCAGGCCGTCATTGCAGAAGCCGAGCGAGAAGCGATCTTGTTTTCCATATCGAAACGCAGCGAAGTCGAGCCTTTTCATGCCATGGACGTGCTGGCGGAGGCGACGAAACGGCGCGCAGCCGGCCATCCGGTGATCTCGATGGCCGTCGGCCAGCCGTCGCATCCGGCACCCGCGGCTGCCTTAGAAGCGGCGCGCGCAGCCCTTGCCGAAGGCCGGATCGGCTATACCGATGCGCTGGGAACGGCGCGGCTGAAATCCGCGCTTGCCGGGCACTACCGGGAACGCCATGGCCTGGAGATCGATCCCGCGCGGATCGCCATCACCACCGGCTCCTCGGCCGGCTTCAATCTCGCCTTCCTCACGCTCTTCGATGCCGGTGATGCGGTGGCGATCGCAAGGCCCGGTTATCCCGCCTATCGCAATATCCTCGGTGCGCTTGGTCTGAAGGTGGTCGAAGTGCCGGTAACCGCCGACACCCACTTCACACTCACCCCTGCGAGCCTCGAGGCGGCGCAGAAGCAAAGCGGCGTGACGCTGAAAGGCGTGCTGCTGGCGAGCCCCGCCAATCCGACCGGCACGGTGACCGGCCGCGACGGGCTGAAGGCGCTTGCGGATTACTGCGAGGCCCATTCCATCGCCTTCATCTCCGATGAAATCTACCACGGGCTGACCTTTGCCGGCGAGGAGGCGAGTGCGCTCGAGCTGACCGACGAGGCGATCGTCATCAACTCCTTCTCCAAATATTATTGTATGACCGGCTGGCGAATCGGCTGGATGGTGCTGCCGGAACGGCTGGTGCGGCCGATCGAGCGGGTGGCGCAGAGCCTCTATATCTCTCCGCCCGAACTCTCCCAGATCGCCGCCACGGCCGCGCTCGGCGCCGGCGCCGAGCTCGATCTTTATAAGGCGAGCTATGCCGCCAACCGCGATTTGCTGATGAAGCGCCTGCCGCAGATCGGTGTTTCGATCGCCTCGCCGATGGACGGCGCCTTCTATGCCTATCTCGACGTCACCCGCTTCACCAATGACAGCATGGGTTTTGCCAAGCGCATGCTGGCGGAAATCGACGTCGCTGCAACACCCGGTCTCGACTTCGATCCGCTGGAGGGACGTCGCACTCTGCGTCTGTCCTATGCGGGCTCGCAAACCGAGATTGCAGAGGCAGTGGAGCGGATTGCAGTCTGGTTGAAGTAGCGGATCTACGAGGGCGAGCGGCTGCCCGCGCTCGTATCGCTTAGCTGCGCGACGAAAACAGCGAGGCGAGCGTCGAAGAGGGCTTGTTGTTCAGCCGCGGCACGACGACGAGCTGCTTGATGTCGCCGCGCTTGTAGGCGGCGAGGAAGCGCTTGTAATCCTTGAAGGAGACGCAGCCGTTGGAATCGCCGTTCTTGCCGAGCATGTAGGTGTGGGCGAGCAGGCCGACACGGTCATAGATGGCATCCGAGCCCTCGAGCGGCGTCAGCCGCAACGCCTCGACACCGTGGAAAAGGCTTTCACGCATGGTGAGGGCGTAGGTGTGCGGCGGCGTCGGCCCGCGCATCTTCTTGTTGGCGTAACGCGGGTTGTCGCGCATCTTGCCGAGGCCGGAATGGGCTTCCAGCCTCTCGCCGTTCGGCAGATAGACCGTGCTGTTTTCGATGTCGTAGATCGCCACACCGGCGCGCAGCTTCGGCGCGAAGACCGGCTTGTCGTAACGCGGCACCGCATCGTCCTGATCGTCTTCGATCGGCGAGTTCGGCTGGGCGTAGGCAAGGGCAGGCTCGCCGCGCTGCGAACCCTTGGTGGCCGGTGCCGGCTTGCCGATGAGACTGTCGGGACGCGCCATCGGCAACGGCACCGAATCTTCCTCCGGTGTCAGCACGAGATCGAAAGGCTGCCCGCCATCCGCAGCGGCAACGACCACCGGTGCGGGTTCCGAGGCAGGAATTGCCGCCGTTCTGACGGGAGATGCTGATGGTTCGACCGGCGGCGGCGAGATCTGCCGGGATCCGGCATCGGCAAGCGCCAGCAGGGCGGGCACTTCGGCGGCGGCCACGGCCTCCTTCGAGGGAACGATGATCCGGTCGCCGTCGTCTTCTGCCGTCTCTGCCGAAGCCACCTCGACGGGCGGCGGTGTGACCACATCATCCTTGTGGAATTTGGCGCTGTCCGCAATCGCCGCAACCACAGGCTGCTCGGCAGGAGCGAGCCGATTGTGTTTTGTAAGCGCCGCCAAACCGGTGGCGGCAGCATTGGTCTTGCGCGCATGCGCCTGGACAAGGTCGGCCGTCAGGGCGACGACCGGCTTGGCATCGAAGGCCGCCAGCCGATCGGCTTTGCCGACATGGATCAGTCGTTCGTGGGGCGTCGCCGGTTTGGGCTTCGGCGCCGATGCCACCTGGGTAAAACGTTCAGGCGGAGAAACCGGCACGGCCACCGAATGCATCGTCGCCAAGGTCGCGATCAGCCATGTGGAGGTCAGAAATCCGGCGCCGACGACGCCGTAAAGAAAGCCACGAGATCTGCGCAAACGAAAAGCAGATCCGCCAAGAGGGGTGACGTCATCGAACGTCCCAACCGCAAACGCCATACTACACTCGTCTTTCAAACTCGCTACGCAGGCCGGCGGCACTGACTGACTAAACTTCGCCGGGGCCGGTAATGGCGCAAATGGGCCGAATTTAGACCACTCGCGACATCCGACTGTTTCGCAAGGATGACGAATTATGGTTTCTAATTTGTTTACGCGGGATTGCTCTTTCTCACGATGTCTCAAAAAGAGATGCGGAAAGTTTTCTCAGACGCGTTCCATCACGTAACTTCCCGGCGCTTCCTCGATCGCGTTCAGCGCATCGCCGCCCGGTTTGCGCGCGGGCACACGCCTGCCGTCATGGGTTTCGATCCAGGCCCGCCAATGCGGCCACCACGATCCCGGCGTCTCGGTCGCCTGCTCGATCCAGGTCTCGTATTCGCCCTTGGCGGGGCCGCCCGTCCAGAATTGGTACTTCTTCTTGTCGGGCGGGTTGACGACGCCGGCGATATGTCCCGACCCGGTGACCACGAACTCCACCTTGCCGCCGAAAAACTGGCTGCCGAGGAAGACCGATTTGGCGGGCGCGATGTGATCCTCGCGGGTGGCGAGATTATAGATCGGGATCTTCACGTCCCTCAGCGACACCGGCTTGCCGTCGAGGATCATCTCATTCTTTGTCAGCGCGTTCCGGAGATAGCAGTTGCGCAGGTAGAAGGCATGATTTGCCGCCGCCATGCGGGTCGAATCGGCGTTCCAGAACAAAAGGTCGAAGGGCAGGGGCTCTTGGCCCTTGAGGTAGCTGTTGACGAAATAAGGCCAGATCAGCTCGGAAGCGCGCAGCATGTTGAAGGCCATCGACATCTTCGAGCCGTCGAGATAGCCGGCCGCCTTCATATGCTCTTCGAGCGCTGCAAGCTGCTCCTCGTCGACGAAGACCTTGAGATCGCCGGCATGGGTGAAATCGACCTGGGTGGTGAAGAGCGTCGCGGTTTTGATGCGCTTGTTCTTCTCCTTGGCGTGCAGCGCGAGCGTCGCCGCCAAAAGCGTGCCGCCGACGCAGTAGCCGACGGCGTTGACCTCCTTCTCGCCGGTTGCCTTCTCGATCGTCTCCAGCGCGAAATCGATGCCCTCGCGGGCATAGGCAGCCCAGTCCTTCTCGGCATGGCGCGCATCCGGGTTGACCCAGGAAATGACGAAGACCGTCTGTCCTTGGTCGACGCACCATTTGATGAAGGATTTTTGCGGATTGAGGTCGAGAATATAGAACTTGTTGATCCACGGCGGGCAGATCAGCAGCGGCCGTTTCAGCACCGTTTCGGTCGAGGCCTCGTACTGGATGATCTGGCAGATGTCGTTCTGGGCGATCACCTTGCCCGGCGTCAGCGCCATGTCGCGGCCGACGGCGAATTTCGTCATGTCGGTCTGGCGCAGGCGAAGATCGCCGTTTCCGGCAGCGATATCCTCGGCGAGCATCTTCATTCCCCGCACCAGGTTTTCGCCGCTGGTTGCGATCGTCTCGCGATAGAGCTGCGGATTGGTGGCGACGAAATTGCTCGGCGAAAGTGCTGCCGTGATCTGCTTCACGTAGAAGCCGGCCTTGTGCTTGGTGTGCTCGTCGAGGCCGTCGGTCTCCGACACCAGTTTCTCGGCCCAGTCCGATGTGACGAAATAGACCTGGCGGAGAAAATCGAAGAACGGGTTCTTCTGCCAGTCCTCGTCGGAGAAGCGCTTGTCCTTGCGGGTGTCCGGCTCGGCGGGAGTCGGTTCGCCCTGCATACGCTGCATCGAGCGCATCCAGATGCCGAAGAATGAGGACATTAACTGCGTCTGTGCCTCGAAGGTGCGGCGGGGATCGGCAATCCAGTATTCGGTGACCTTGGAAAGCGTCTTGACCATGTCGGTCATCGGATCGACGGCGGTTTCGCTGATCTCGCCGCGTTCGCGCGGCGCAAGCCAGGCGGAAGCTGCCTGGCCGAGATTTTCGAGCGCCCGGGCGAAATTCTTCGCCATGGTCTCGGGATCCTTCAACAGATAGGGATCGAGATCGGTCGCGTCGAAACCGGCTTTGCCGCCATTCTTCTGGCCGCCATTCTCCTGCTTGCTGTCGGTCACCATTTCCTCCGGCGGCAGCACTCTTTTTATCCAATCGTTGTACATCGTGATTGAACGAGAAAACAAGTTCCACCCGCGCCGGCTCATGCTATTGCTTTGTGGCTGCGACAAATTTAACAGTCGACGCAGTCAGAACTGGATTTTGAGGCATGACGAAGAACGGCATTTGGCGCATCGCAACCTTCAACCGCACCGCATTGATCTGCGCCGCGGCGGCGATGACCCTGGCCGGATGCAATCTGACGGCGGAGGAAAAAGCCGCAGCCGCTGCCAAGCGAGCGGCGCCGACCGCCGTCGTCATGCCGGCCACCAAGGGCGATGCGGTTGAAGGTGGCCTGGCGAAGTCGCCGGACGGTTACCCGAATTTCGGCGCGCCGCTGACGGCCGCCAACGTCCAGATGAGCGACGAGCAGGCAGCCGAACTGCAGCATCAGCTGACCGCTCTTGCCGCCCGGCGCAAGGCCGGCACGATCTCGGAAGCCGAATATCAGGCCAAGGCCGCCGAAATGCGCCGCCTGGCCGCCGAGCACGGCGCTGATACGCTCTCCGAAATCTCCAAATAGACCTTGCCTTTCAGGCAATTTGCAAGCAAAGCCTTCCGGACGGATCGGAAGACAAGATTTTCCCGATAATGCGCTTTAAGCGGCTTTTCCGTCAAAGATTTGCCGCGTGTCTTGGGTCTGATGAATACGGCGTTGCGATTCTGAAGTTCGTGTCGCAGCCGCCGGGAGACGGAACGAACTTCGACAGCGGCCCGAAAGCCGCCTTTCCATGGGGAATGAAATGGAAGAGTTTCACAAAGTCCGGCGTTTGCCGCCTTATGTTTTCGAACAGGTCAACCGTTTGAAAGCAAGCGCGCGAGCGGGCGGCGCCGATATCATCGACCTCGGCATGGGAAACCCTGACCTTCCGACTCCCCAGTCGATCGTCGACAAGCTGTGCGAGGTCGTGCAGGATCCGCGCACCCACCGTTATTCCTCCTCCAAGGGCATTCCGGGGCTGCGCCGCGCCCAGGCCGCCTATTATGCCCGCCGCTTCGGCGTCAAGCTCAACCCGGATACCCAGGTGGTCGCCACCTTGGGCTCCAAGGAAGGCTTCG